>CAZRRU010000185.1:0-22846 GCA_964602635.1 uncultured Gemmatimonadota bacterium
CGAAATTCTCACGCTGCCACTCGGCGACCTTGTCCGCCTGGGCCTGCGCCTCGGCCACCGTGACACCAGGCTTGAGGCGGGCGATGACCCGGCGATTCGCGTTCGCGCTGGTACGCGGCGCCTGCCGGTAGTCGAACCGCGTCGGATTCCACACATCGGTGCCACTCGGCATCCCGGCGTTGGCCGGCATCAGGAGCTCGAATCCGGCCGCCATGACGCCGACGACCGTGTTCGGAAAATCGTTGATCAGCAGGGTGGCGCCGAGCACCTCCGGCGAGGCTCCGAAGCTTCGTACCCACAGTCCGTGGCTGATCACGACGTTGTTCACCGGCGGCGGTACGTCCGGGGCGAAGGCACCCGGCGGGAAGGGCTCTTCATCTTCCGGCAGGAAGGTGCGGCCCAGAGCCGCCTCCACGCCGAGCACGTCGAAGAAATTCGCCGTGACGCCTGCGACCCGGATCTCGATCGGGTCCCTATCGCCCGTCAGGTTCCCCTCGAAGGTCCGGTCGGTGGCCGCCACGCCCTGAAACACGTCCGTGTGATCCCGAATGTCCATGACGTCCGCCGGCGGCATGGGCCCGTCGATGAAGTCCGTGGCCTCGATGTTATGACGGAGGAGGACGAGCCGGTCCGGGTCGTCGTAGGGGAGCGGCCGAATCATGACCGCGTGTATGACGCTGAAGATCGCCGTATTGGCTCCGATACCGAGCGCCAGGGTGAGGATGACCACCGCCGTGTGGCCCGGGTGTTTGAGCAGCGAGCGCAGCCCGAATCGCATGTCCTGCCCGAGTGCGCTCATGTCGACTCTTCAGTTGAAGGAACCAGGCGGCGCATTCCGCCCTCGCACGTGCCCCAGGAGTGCAACCCGTGTGCCATGCGGCGACGAGCCGTTATCCCGTTACGTGACAAACCTATAGCGGGTACCACGATCAGGCGCGAACCCGCCTCGGCTGTCCGCTTGTGGGACGTTGTGTTCGGGACGGGCACGGTCCGGATGGTCTCCCGTTGGACGACCCGCCTGCCGCAGCGTCGCCCTTCCCGTTCGCTGCGGCCCGTCAGACTCGCTCGCGAAGCGGCCCCGAGAGGTCCGCCGGAACGGGCTCGGCCAGTCTCTCGAAATCTCCGTAGGACATCTCGATTGCTGTCCGGTGGTCGCCGGCGTGGAACGCGATCCGCTCTTCCTCGCGCAGCGCTTCGTCAACGAAGGTCCGCTGGCCGTACAGCTCGCCGAACGGTGGCATGGCACCCAGATCGCAGTCGGGGTAAAGGCCCTGGAACTCGGCCTCACGGGCGATCTCCACCTTTTCGGTGCCCACCACCCGCCGAAGCTTCGCCAGATCCAGTCGTCGGGTGGCGGAGACCACCGCGATCGCCGGCTCGCCATCGACCAGCACGGCCACGGTCTTGGCCCAGTGACGGCCCGGCACGTGGCTCGCCGCGGCTTCCTCCTGGGCCGTGAACGCCAGTGGATGATCGATCACTTCGAATGACACGCCGCTTTCCTCGAGCAGTCTCTCGAGGCGCTTCGCTACGCTCATCGTACCCTCCCGCGTTGGGATTCAGGTCTTCAGCCTGGACGGTGCGGAGGGGACGACCCGTCCAGCTACGGAATCAGCGTCCGACGTCCATGGAAGTCAGGCCGGCCTCCGCCATCATCTGCTCGATCTCGTCGGCCGTCCGGGGCGCCGCCGTCGACAGTACCACCGGGCCGGCCTCCGTAATCAGGACGTCGTCCTCGATGCGCACCCCAATGTTCCACCACTTTTCGTCCACCCCCTGCATGGGGGGGACGTAGATCCCGGGCTCGACCGTGATCACGTTGCCGGGACGCAGGGGGCCGTAGGTCCCGACGTCGTGTACATCCAGGCCCAGGTAGTGGCTCACCCCGTGAGGCATGAACCGGCTGATCTCGCCGGGAGCGGAGATGATGCCCAGTTCCGTAAGGCGGTCCGCGAGCACAGCCGAGGCGGCCACGTTGGGATCACGGAATGACGCGCCCGCTACCGCGGCGGCGATCGCCGCTTCCTGTGCTTCGAGCACCGCATCGTAAATGAGCCTCTGCTCGCGGCTGAAGTGGCCGCTCACTGGCGCCGTCCGGGTCACGTCCGCCGAATAGCCACGGTACTCCGCACCGATATCCATCACCACGACGTCTCCGTCCTCCATCCGGCGCCGATTCGACTCGTAGTGGAGGATCACCGAGTTTTCTCCGCTCCCCACGATGCTCGGGAAGCCCTGGTGTTCTGCCCCCTCCCTGTGAAATACGTACTCGATCACAGCCTCGATCTCGTATTCGTGCAGGCCAGGCTCAATGGACCGGAAGGCCTCCCTGTGCGCCGCCGCAGTGATATCGATCGCGTTCTGAAGGAACTGCAGCTCTTCGTCCGTCTTGACTTCCCGGAGATCGACCAGGATCGACTCGAGGGTCGTCTGGTCGGCGTATCCGGCCAGCTTCTCCTCCTTCCATGCGAGCCAGGCCTCCGCGTTCCCGGCCTCGAGGAAGGCCCGGACCATCTCGGCCGCCTCCTCACCCAGGTCGCCCGGGTCTCCGAGGCTTCCCATCATTCCTCGCATGCGGGCATACGCGGCCTCGCTGTCCACCCGCAGCATGGCGCGTTGCACGAATCCTGCCCGGCCCGGCGCGAGCGCGAGCGTCGGGACTCGATCCTGCAGGTACGCCACCTGCGCCCCGATTGCCGACCGCTCGGCCAGTCCATCCGGCCACGCAAGCAGGTAGGCCCTGCGAGTCTCGAGCAGCGGATCGACGATCTCGGAGAAACGGCTCCCGCCCACCGCGATGTCCACGCCGAGCTCGCTCATCGCGCCATCGGCTCCCAGCCGTCGACCGCTCCACGCCTCGCGCGCGGGATCCCGCTCCGGCACCACGAGAATCTCCTCCACCTGGCGCCCGTCCACCGTCGTGCCGCCGGGAACGAGGAGCAGAACCGTGCCCGGCTCCGTCATCCCGGTGAGGTAGTAAAGATCACTGGACTGACGGTATTCGTGATTGACGTCGTTCGACCGTTGCCTGGGAGGAGAGCTCAGCACGATGGCCACTGCGTCATCGGGGAGCATCTGCAGCACCGCGGCCCGGCGACCGCGGTGGAATTCAACGGATGGTCGGTCCACATCGTACAGGACCGGCGCGGCCGGCAGGGCCGGTTCGGGCGACGGGTCAGGGCTCTGTCCGGGGGCGGGCTCGGCCGCGAGGCCTAGCGCGAACGGGAGGATCAGGACACTTCGTAGACGCAGGGTCATGGCTTTCGGCTCCGCGGGCGGGACCCAACTCGGAGGCGCCCCGCTAGTTGATCTTGACCAGCTCGCTATAGCTGCGGAGATGCCGGAGAGCGGCCGCCCGGTCCCCGGCTCTCTCGGACAGCCGCGACAGATTGTAGTAGGCATCCGCCAGCAGGCCATTGCATTCGATGGCCCGGCGGTACACATCGGCCGCCTCTTCCGGCTTTCCCATGTCCTCGAGGACGACGCCCAGGTTGTAGGCCGCCGTTGCACTCTCGGGGTCCACCCGCAGGGCCAATCGATAGCACATCTCGGCTCCCTCCAGGTCCCTCCGCTCGTGCAGGAGAACCCCGAGGTTGATGTGCGCATCGGCCAGGCCGGCGTCCAACTCCACGGCCCTGCGGAACGCCTCGGCCGCCTGCTCGGGATCCTGCGTCTGCAACCCGCAGCCCAGCTGGTACCAGTCCTCGGCCTTGAGACGCCGATCTGCGGCTACGGGACGGGCCCGACGGCGATCCAGGGACTCGACGTCCGCGCCGGGGCTCTCGACCTGCAAACCGAGTTGTACCTGACCCGACTCAGGGTTCCAGGCGAGGTCGTCGTCCTGAACCACGAGTTCGTCCGCCTCCAACGTGATGCGAATCGCGGTCAGCGGTCGGTCGGCCGGCAACTGTCGTTTGAGATCGCGCAGCGAGCGCAGCAGGCGGCGTGGAGATACACCCGACTTTTCCAGTTCCAGGGCGGCACGCAGCAGAACGAGGTCGCGGAAATCGAATCGGTACCAGCCGCGGTCCGGACGCGAGGGATGAAGCGCGGCCGAGGCGGCCAGGCGCCGCACCCGCTCCTGGGACAGGCCCAGAACCTCCGCTGCTTCTCGCGTAGAATAGCTCG
The DNA here is from genome assembly GCA_964602635.1 of uncultured Gemmatimonadota bacterium. GTDB lineage: Bacteria > Gemmatimonadota > Gemmatimonadetes > Palauibacterales > Palauibacteraceae > Benthicola. Next base: position 4,129 of record CAZRRU010000185.1, read on the forward strand.
CCACTCGTCAGATCCTAGCGGGCGGCCCGCTTTTTCCCGTCGTCCTCGCCGCGACTCGACGCCCGTTTCGCCGGCTTTCGACCCTTCGATCCAGACCCACCGCTGGCTCCCAGGCTGGCCTTCAACGCCTCCATCAGGTCGACGATCTTGTCCTCGGCCTCCACCTCGGGGGCCGCCGTTATCTCCTCACCCTCGATCTTCTTATCGATCAGAGCCAGCACCTTCTTCGACACTTCGTCCTCGTATTTCTGGGGCTCGAAGATGTCCGATGCCGCCTGCTCGATCAACTGAACGGCCAGATCGAGCTCTTCGTCTTTCACCTCTCCATCCCCCACCGGGACTTCTTCGAAAGAGCGAAGCTCCTGGGCATAGAACAGCTGCTCGAGAATGAGGCCATCTCCCAGTGGACGCACGAGAACCAGGTACTCCTTCCCCCGGGCCGCGTACCGGGCGAGAGCCGCCCGGCCCGTCTTGGCGAGAGCTGCACTCAGCAGCCGGTAGGCCCGCTCACCTCCCCGGTCGGGTCCCAGGAAATAGGCCTTGGCCAGGTACATGCGCTCCACCTGCTCGAACGGGATGAACTCCGCGATGTCGATCGCGTTCGACGACTGCGCCTCCAGCACCTTGAGCTCGTCGGGAGTGAAGAGGACGTACTGCTCGCGCGAGAACTCGTACCCCTTCACCAGTTCCTCGCGCTCCACGAGCCTTTCTTCTTTCGCGTCCCAATACCGCTGCCTCACCCTCGAACCGGTCTTGGGGTTGATCCAGTTGAAGGTCACCTTCTGGGAGTTGTCGGCCGTCGAGTACAGCTTGACGGGAACCGAGACGAGCCCGAAGGAAACCGTGGCCGAGGCGATGGGACGTGCGCTCATGTATCACTCCTGTTTCACTGGACAGTCTATTAAAATAGTGTGAAACCATGTCCAAACGCGATCCCCTGGTCCCCTACCGGGACAAACGAACCGCGGGAGCGACCCCTGAACCGGGCGTCGCTCCTCCGCCCGAAGGCGCCGGCGGAACGACCGCGAGCGGCGTTGCCGGCGGGCTGTTCGTCATCCACAAGCACGACGCCAGCCGCCTGCACTGGGATCTGCGCCTCGAGCTTGGAGGCGCGCTCACCTCGTGGGCTGTCCCCAAGGGCCCCTCCCTCGACCCGGCCGAGAAGAGACTCGCCGTGCACGTCGAGGACCATCCCCTTGAATACGTCGATTTCGAGGATGTGATCCCTCCGGGGAACTACGGGGCGGGGCCCATGATCGTGTGGGATCGCGGGAATTGGGTGGCGCTGGAGGACCCGGAGGAGGGATTGCGGGAGGGCAAGCTCCTGTTCGAACTCCGGGGCTACAAGCTGCGCGGCGTGTGGACGCTCGTGAAGCTGAAGAAGACCGAAAAGGAGTGGCTGCTCATACGGGAGAAGAGAACTCTCTCCCGGGCCGAGCTGGCCGAGGCACCCGGTGCGGACGCCGGCATCCCCCAGGAGTCCATCCTCAGCGGGCTGTCGGTGGAAGAGCTCGGCGAGGGCGTCGACAGGGGCGAGCCCCTGGCCCGCATGGCGGAAGGGCTCGGCGCCCCCCGGCGATCCATCCGGGGCGACCGCGTGAAGATCATGCTGGCACACACCGCCGACGAGCCGTTCTCGGACCCGGAGTGGCTGTTCGAGCTCAAGCTGGATGGATACCGCATGATCGCCGGCCGCGAGGGTCATGTGTGCCGCCTGTACACGAGGAATGGTAACGACGCGACGACCTGGTTTCCCGAGATCGTGCGGGCCCTGCGCGCCCTCCCGGTGGCCGACTTCGTGGTCGACGGAGAGGTCGTCATGCACGATGAAGCGGGCCGCCCGAGCTTCCAGCGCCTTCAGCGCAGAGCCCGGATTCGGAGGCCGATGGACGTGAAGCGCGCGTCTCTTCGCCAACCCGCGACCTTTTATGCGTTCGACTTGCTCGGAGTCATGGGACACGACATGCGGGGACTGGCCCTGACCAACCGCAAGGAGGTCCTTCGCCAGCTTCTGCCCCCGGTCGGCCCGCTCCGATTCGTGGATCACTTCCCTGGAAAGGGCGAGGCTCTGTACGAGCAGGTCACCTCGATGGGCCTCGAGGGCATCGTCGGGAAGAAAGCAGGCAGTCAGTATCGGTCCGGCAGGTCCAGGAACTGGCTGAAGCTGAGGGCCTCGCGCTCCGCTGACGTCGTCATCACGGGATTCACCGAGCCGAAGGGTGGCCTCGAGGGTCTTGGCGGCCTGCACATGGCCGGACTCGAGGGCGACCGCCTCGTCTACCTCGGGCGGGTCGGAACGGGGCTGTCTGGCAAGGACCGCATGACCCTTCGGTCTCGCCTCGACCAGATCGAGACCGACAGTCCCGCGGCCGAGGGTACGATCCCGGAAGGCTCCGATCACTGGGTGCGGCCGGAGCTGGTGGCGGAGGTCAGGTTTCTCGAGCGTACCGAGGACGGCTACCTCAGGCAGCCCGTGTTCTCGCATCTTCGCGATGATAAACGGCCTGGCGAATGCGAAGCACCGCCCCGACGAGCATCCGCCACCGCGAACGCGGACGAGCGCGACTTCGAGACGGATGTCTCGGGCGGCGCGGTGGCGGGGGGGCGTGCCGATTCGCGGGGAGACCCGGGGCTCTCCAACCCCGACAAGGTGTTCTGGCCCGGTGACGGCTATACGAAGCAGGATCTGTTCGAGTACTACCGTGCCGTGTCGCCGTGGCTGCTGCCCTACCTGGCGGACCGCCCTCTCGTGCTGACCCGCTACCCGGATGGAATCGACGGCAAGTCGTTCTACCAGAAGAACGTTCCCGTATCCGCCCCAGAATGGATCCGCACGGAGCGGGTGGAGAGCGAGAGCTCGGACAAGGCGATCGAGTATTTCGTAGTCGACGACCGGGCTTCCCTGCTCTACATGGCGAACCTCGGCTCGATTCCGCTGCACGTGTGGGCCAGCCGCGTCGGGTCTCTGGATCGGCCCGATTGGTGCGTCCTCGACCTCGACCCGAAGGGCGCTCCGTTCGAGAGCGTGGTCCGCATCGCCCGCCTTCTGCACGACGTGTGCGAGGACATCGAGCTCCCGAGCTACGTGAAGACCAGCGGCTCGACCGGTCTGCACGTCATGGTTCCTCTCGGGCGCGCATGCGACTACGAGCAGTCGCGAACGCTGGGCGAGTTGCTGGCCCGTGTGGTCCTTCAGGAAGCCGGTGACATCGCTACGATCGCCCGCTCGCTGGAGGCTCGCGCGGGCAAGGTCTACATCGACTTCCTACAGAATCGGCGCGGGCAGCTGCTGGTGGCGCCTTTCAGCGTGCGTCCTGTGCCGGGTGCGTCCGTCTCGACCCCGATCGGGTGGCACGAGGTCAACCGGGGGCTCGACATACACAAGTTCACGATTCGAAGCGTACCCAGGCGGCTCGCGCGGAAGAAGACTGACCCGTTGCGCCCGGTGCTGGACGAGACGCCGGACCTCCCGGCGGCCCTGGCACGCCTCGCTGCCCGAATGTGAAGCCTGGCGCGAGGGGGACGAACTCCGGAGCGCCGCTGAAAGGAACTTCGATGGACATTTTCGCTGGCACCAGCGGATTCAGTTACAAGGAATGGAAGGGGCACTTCTACCCGGAGGATCTTTCGAGCGGGAAGATGCTGGCCTACTACTCGAGCCGGCTGCCGTCGGTGGAGATCAACAACACGTTCTACCGCCTGCCGCGAGAGTCCGTGGTGGAAGGATGGGCCGAGCAGGTTCCCGCCCATTTCCGTTTCGTCATCAAGGCGTCCCGCCGCATCACGCACTTCAAGCGGCTGAAGGGCGCCGAGGATGAGACAGGCTACCTGTTGAGAACGGTCGGACTGCTGGGGGACCGGCTGGGAGCCGTGCTGTTCCAGCTGCCCCCCAACATGAAGCAGGACCTGGAGCGCCTCGATACCTTCCTGTCGGGACTCGGAGACCCGGGCCGGGCCGCGTTCGAGTTCCGGCACGCCTCGTGGTTCGTAGAGGAAACGTACGATTGCCTTCGGGCCCACGGAGCAGCCCTGTGCACGGCGGACACGGACGAGGAGGACGCTGAGATCGTGCAGACGGCGCCCTGGGGATACCTCAGGCTCCGCAAACCCGGCTACGGCGAAGCGGCGCTCACGGAGTGGGCCGGGCGGGTCGAGGCGGCCGGATGGGAGCGGGCGTTCGTCTTCTTCAAGCACGAGGATGATGCGGCCGGACCAGAGATGGCGGAGCGGTTCCTCGACCTCTTCTGATCGCGGGCGACACCGGTTTCGGCAGCCGGTCGCGCGCTTGCGGATCGTGCTATATTATTCCGCTCGACTTGAATGGGATTTCCGGGTTCACCAGCCGAGGAGCAAGAAATGGCGAAGCACAACTTCCTGGTCGAGCGCTACCAGATCACGCTCGGTGATCACGCCAAGACGTTCGGAGGCGCCGAGGTCCGCCCGCGGGGCGTGGTGGCCTGTTTCGGTGAGTTTCTCCGCCTGATCTACTATTTCCTCCCGGAGGGAGCCGAGACCGCGAGCCCCATGTGGAGCGAGGATGCCAGGCTGTGCGTGGTGTTCCTCCCGTTCAGTGCCATGGCACCGTTCGTGGACGTGTTGCGCAACGAGAAGCCAATCTACGGCAACATCGACACCGACTTCCCCGGGGATGCCTTCATCAGCACCCTGCACGAGCCGGTCGGCGAAGAGGAGAAGGGCGGCGGGTTCTTCCGGCGCTAGATCCAGGGCGATCCCGGATGTGGAAAGGCCCGGCCGCTACCTCAGCGGCCGGGCCTTAGTCCTTCCTGTCGGTTCCGCCTAACGGGAGCAACCTCGCTCCCGCTCGCGTCACTCCTTCCGCATCGTCGCCGTCGTCGTGAGGTTGATCGTGCCCGGGTCAACGCCGCTGGAGAACAGGCTGAGCACCGGGCCGATGAACACGAAGGTGTAAGGCACGCTTATGTCCACGGTGAACTCGTCACCGGTAGCGCACGGGCAAGGAGTCGCGGTCACGGTAGCACCACTGATGTTTGCGTCGCTTAGCCGGGCGGTCGCCCGGGTAACCGCGACACCCGCGGGGTCAGTATCCTCGACCACACCCTCACGCGCACCCTCCCTGGCCGCGTTCGTAATCACCTGCTGAATGTTGTACGCCCGGGCGAACTCGAAGATGCCCACCAGGAGAGCCAGGAGGATCGGGAGCGCGATCGCGACCTCCACGAGGGCCTGCCCGGCTTCTCCCCGACCCGCTCTTTTTGCGCCGCGTACGCGCCACAGCGATCTGCGTTTCATACTCAACACCTTTGTCTTCCCCTGACAGGGTCGATTATCTCTTGATCTTGTAAGATAATCACTATGTCGTCCGCGACCAACAGGCGCAGTGTCCCCACAGTTCAGTGCGAAAGGTGTGCCAGCGAGTCGCAATACCCCTCCCAGGGTGGCAGAAAGCGCGCGGTGTGGCCACCCGCGCGGGCACGGGCCGCTCGATGCGGCGGACCGAACGCGTCACCAGGAGTGCCGAGTGTGGCATTATCGCCGCAGGAAGCGTGCGTACGGAAGTCACACTTTGCAGAGTGCCGCACACTGTGTGATTCGCCGGCCACGGGGCGTCCCCCATCCTCGCTCGCCGCCCCGGCAGACTATTCCGGCGGAGGCGGCGGAGCGCCGGCCGGTGGGCCGCCCGGCGGCGGACCGTCCCGTGGCGGCTTGCGACCCGGCCTCTGCCTGCCACGCCATTCGTCCGGCGGCGCACCCCGCCGCCGCATCACCATGTGCCTTCTCAATTCCTCCATCTGCTGCGGATCGAGGATCTCCTCGAGCTCCGCCATTACCGAGTCCGACAGGGCGCGCATCTCCTCCTGTGTGCGCTCGAATACCTGCTCGAACCGGGGCGCTGCACCTTGCATGATCTCGCGAATTCGAGCCCTCTGCTCCTCGCTCTGCGGCTCCACCGCGCGCTCGATCAGCTGAGCGATACCCGGGCCCGTTCGGATCCGGGCTAGCTTCTGCATGCGCCGGTTGTGCATGACCCCGCTGACCAGAATGCCGATCACCATGCCCAGGACCAGCACAGTCAGGAGAAGAAAAGCGGACTTCGTGCGTGTCTGCATGGCTCGCTCCTCAGCCTCCGAGTGTGAGGGCCGTCTCCAGCGTGGCTTCCGGTAGACCGAGCATCGCGTCGACCATGGAGCCCCCGTACCCGCCACCGATCGCCGAGTAGAGGCCAATTCCGACGGCCATCACGAGACAGGCCACCACGGCCCGAGCGAACATCCAGCGCAGAGACTCGTACATTCCCTCCACCGGCGCCGCGGCACCGCTCCGTCGGATCCTCGCCATCACCCTGGCGGCGAAGAACGGGCCGAACGAGTCGGCGGCACCCTGCTCGAGGACGGCCGCGAGCTCATCCAGGTTCTCCAGCCGGGACTTCAGCCCCGCGTCGTCCCGCAGCCTCACGTCGAGCCGGGCCGTTTCCTCTTTCGAGAGGTCTCCGTCCCTGTACCGGATCAGCAGCTCGCGGTCATCCATCCTGTCTCTCCTTCATGTCTGTCTCCAAGCGGTCCATCGCCCGTGCCAGGCGCGACATGACGGTCCCCACCGGAATGCCCAGTATTTCTGCCGTTTCCTTAGTCGAGCAGCCGTCGATCATGCGGAGCACCACGACGGACCTGTGGTTCGGCGCCAACCGCCCGACGGCTGCCCGGACCGCCCGAGCCGTGTCCTCCCGATCCTGATCTACTCGCGGGTCCCAGGACGCCTCGGGGAGCTCCCGCTCTCCGTCGTCCTGACGTACGAACCTCGATGTCCAACGCTTGCGACGCTTGAGGGCCGTGAGCGAGAGGTTGATCGCGATCCGCGTCACGTAAGTGCCGAGGCTCGACTCGCCTCGGAATCGCTCCAGCGAACGATACAGGCGAATGAAGGTCTCCTGGCCCACGTCATCCGCATCGTCGCCCGGACCCAGCATTCCGATAACGGTGGCGGCCACGCGTGACTCGTAGCGCTCCACCAGTCCCTGGAAGGCTCGCTCGTCGCCCGCGCGGGCCCTGTCGATCAGGTGGCGATCGGATGCGGACCCCGCCCGTTCCGTCACGACGCTCGTCTCCCGCACCCGGGACTCAGCCGCAGCGCGCACGGCTGAAGTCGGGCAAACGACCGGGCCGGTCCATCGAGTCGGGCCCCGACATGTGGTCCTCCCCCGCCATCGGTTCGGGATCCGGGACAGACAGCGCCAGGCACACTCGGCCGTGACGAGGGTCTCCCCCCCAATCGTGCATTAGACTCCGCCCGGCGGATCTCTATTCCGACGGCACGGGACGGGCGCGCCACCGGTACCGAGAGAGCTCGATCGTCCCCCCACATCCGAAGCCGATTCCCTCCTCTTCCAGGCGCCGCCTTTGCTCGCGGTGCGCGTGCGAGGAACTCCGCAGGCTGATCTCGCCCCGCGCGTTGATCACCCTGTGCCACGGAATGTCACTGCCAGCAGGAAGATCGTGCAGGGCGTAGCCGACCTGCCGCGCGTGCCCGCGCAAACCCGCCAGCGCCGCGACCTGCCCGTATGTGGCCACCCGTCCGACCGGGATGCGCCGAACGACCTCGTAAATCCGCATCCTCAGCGGATTGGCGGTCTCGGTGACCGACCCCCGCGCGGTCCGCACGCCCGGTCACATCCTCTCGTACAGGGCCCGCAGGCGCTCCCGGGGCATGCGTTCCCGCCAGTCCGGGCCGAGCGCGTTTTCCCACAGGGGAGCCATACCGAGTGACACATCCATCATGCGCTCCATCTCCGAGTCCGACAGCCCGCTGGTCACTCCGGTGGGGAGGTCGACACCGGCCCGCTCGGCCATCCGATGGAATTCCTCCACCCCCTCGGGATAGAATTCCTCCAGGTGGTTGAATGCGACGCAGTTACCCTCCCCGTGCTTCAGCCCCAGTACATACGAGAGTCCGTACGACGTGGCGTGCGCCACGCCCACCTGCGAGTAGGCTATGCTCATGCCGCCGAAGAACGACGCCATCATGAGCTTCTCGTCCGATTCCGGTGACCGTTCGCCCAGAAAGACCTCCCGGCACAGCTCCAGCGCCTTGGAGCCGTAAGCCTCGCTGAACGCATTGAGATACGTGCCCTCCAGGGACTCGACGCAGTGGATGAAACAGTCCATGCCCGTATAGAAGCGCTGCCGATCCGGAGCGTCGGCGATCAGATCCGGGTCCAGAACCACCTGATCGAATACGGTGTGGTCGGAGTTGAGGCCGAGCTTCTTCTCGGGTCCGGTGAGCACCGCCGTGCGCGACACCTCGGCCCCCGTGCCCGAGAGTGTGGGGATCCCAACGTGGTAGACCGCGGCGTTGCCGATCAGATCCCAGCCCTGGTAGTCGGCGGAGGATCCCGGATTCGTGAGCATGAGTGAGATCGCCTTGGCGAGGTCCATCACGCTTCCGCCTCCGATCCCCACGATCCCAGCCGGCTCGTCTCCCGCCGCCGCCCGTGCCAGGTCCCTCATTTCGTCCACGTAGGACGTCTTGGGCTCGACATCGACGTTCGCCCACAGCAGCACATCGCCGTCTCTCACCGGCACGCGATCCGCCACGGCCGCCCCATCGAACACATCGTCCACCACGAAGACCATGGAATCGCGACCAGGCCGCCGTCGCTCTGCCAGGATCCCCTCCAACTGGTCGAAACTGCCGCGGCCGTAGACCACGCGCGAGATCATGGGGAAATTCCTGAACATCGGTCAGCCCTCCAGTGCCGCCACGATCCGTTCCTGGATCGCGCTCAGATCGTCGTCGGTCCAGGACAGTTTCACCAGCATGGAGATGGTCCGTGACATGACCCTGTCCGAGCGCTCGATGTCCGGCGCGGACAGGTCGGGCGGCGGGTCGAGCAGCGTGAGCGGTGATCGGCCCGGAGTACGCAGATCCCTGAGATGATGCCAGGCGCGCGGATAGTGCCAGTTGTTGTCGTACCAGTAGAAACAGCCCGGCACCCCCGCATCGGACAGGGATGCGATCCACGAGCGCGCGATGGCTTCGTCCGGGGCCAACACCGACAGGAAAGTGGCCGAATCGCCTGCCGGATCGGGGATTGCCCTGAAACTCACGTCGCTGCACGTGGCGAACGCTTCCCGCAGCCGCCCCTTGTTGCGCCGCTGGGCTTCGAGGATCCAGTCCAGCTTTCGAAGCTGGGCCAATCCGACGGCCGCCCCGAGCTCGCTGATCCGGTGATTCGTGCCCAGGATCGGATGTCCCTCCGCCCCCCTGTCGCTGCCTACGTGGTCGTGCCCGTGGTCGGCGTACTGTTCGGCGCGATGGTAAAGGGCCTCATCATCCGTGACCACCGCCCCTCCTTCGCCACACGTAATCGTCTTCACCGGGTCGAACGAGAAACACCCCATGTCGCCGAATGTCCCCAGGAATCGGCCCTCGAAACTACCGCCCAGGGCCTGCGCCGTGTCCTCGATCAGCACCAGCCCGGCGTTCGAGCACAGGGCTTCCAGCTCGTCGATACGGGCCATGGACCCGCACATGTGAACCGGGACTACGGCGCGCGTGCGCTCCGTCACTCGCTCCGCTACGGACTCGGGATCCAGGCACAGGGTTTCGTCGATGTCCGCAAAGACCGGAACCGCCCCGGCCTGGAGGACTGCCTCGATCGTAGCGATGAACGTAAACGGGGGGACGATGACCTCGTCCGCCGCCCCGATCCCGCACGCCGCCAACGCGATGCCGAGGGCCGAAGTCCCGCTCGAACACAGGTGTGCGTACCGGGCGCCGAGCCGCAGGGACAGTTCCTCCTCGAACGTCCGGGCCTTCCAGTGCCCGCCGCGGGCGTCGTCGAAGCCGTAGCGGAACAGGACCCCTGTTTCCAGGACGTCCTCGACCTCCTTGCGTTCTTCATCACCGAAGATCTCGAATCCGGGCAATGAAATGTCCTTTATTAAGTTGATGGATTATCTTTAATGTAGCTTCTAAGTCGCTCCAGGTCTGAATCGGTGTCCACTCCGATCCCCTTGTAGTCCCACTCCAGGATGCGCATCTTCCAGCCCCGGTCCAGGACCCGAAGCTGCTCCAGACTCTCGGTGACCTCCGCTTCGGCGCGTGGAAGTTCGGCCAGGTCCAGCAGGGCTTGCCGCCGATATCCGTAGATCCCGATATGCTTCAGGGCTCGAAGCCCATCGGGCCACGGCGCATCCGACGCCAGGTGTTCTCCGCGGGGCCACGGAATCGGGGCCCGGGAGAAGTAGAGCGCGTCACCTCGCGCGTCGCACACCACCTTCACGACGTTGGGATCCATGAAGTCCGTCATATCGTGAATCGGGGCGACGGCGCTTGCGAAGTCGATCTGTTCCCCGTCCATGAGGTCGATCAGGGCGTCCACGAGATCCGGATCCATCATGGGCTCGTCGGTCTGCACGTTGACGAAGATCTCGGCGTCCACCTGGCGGGCGACTTCCGCGACCCGATCCGTGCCGCTCGCGTGCGGGGAGCTGGAGAGCCATACATCGTCGGTAAAGACCCGGCAGGCCCCCTCCACCCGGTCGGAGTCCGTGGCGATGAACGCCCGATCCACCCGCCGCGCCATGGCCGCGCGCTCGTACACCCACTGGATGAGGGGTCTCCCGCCGACCTCGGCGAGGACCTTGCCCGGAAACCGCTGCGAATCGTAGCGGGCCGGAACGACTGCAACGGCGTGCAAGGAAGACATGACCGGCGCGCTTTGAGGGTGGTCTCGGTCGAGACCGGAGACTAAACGCGCCACCGGTGAACCGGCAAGCCCGCTCGCGAGATCCCGCGAGCGGGAGACCCGGCTAGAAAGCTCCGAACTTGAGCACCACCTGGCCGAAGAACTGGCTCAGGTCGCCGTTGCTGAGCTCGGGAATGTCCACGTCCCATATGAATCGATAGCCGCCGCCGAAGTCGAGGCGAAAGTACGGGGTCACGTTCATCTCGAGATTGAGAGCCGGCTCGACCGCCCAGATGCCGTCCGATTCGCCATCCAGGCCCAGCGAGCCTCCGCCGATCAGAGTGAGGAAGGTGATGTGATACACCTGGCTCCAACCACTGATGAACTCGATCTCGGCGCCGCCGTACCACATGTCGAGCGACCGCTGGCCCGCCGGTCGCTGGACGTCCACCCCCCCACCCATCACGTAGCCGCCGACGCCGAGGGCGAACACGTGATCCATGACCCACGCTCCGCGGGCCCCGAAGAAGCCGGCGAACTGGTCGTTTACGCCGGATCCCTTGAACACGATGGCTCCGAAGCCTCCGTGGCTCGCCTCGCCATGCACCATCGTGCGCGCCTGCTGCGCCTGGAGATCCGCCGGCGACTGGAACAGCAGCCACGACGCCACGGCGAGCAGCAGGAAACCCGGTCTGAACGGCTTTGCTCTATTCAGCACGGCACCCTCCGATCGCTGAATCGGCAGCGGAGCGGGTTCGGGACACGCTCCAGTTCGATCGTTCTACACGCTCGGGTGCCCCGTGAGCCCTCTTAGCCCGCCACGACCTTCTGAAACAGGATCATCGCGATCATCGACAGCGTCGTGATCGCCCCTATCTCCCGGGCCGAACCCTTGCCGTACGCCTCCGGGAGGATCTCCAGCATGACCATGAACACCATCGCCCCGGCAGCGAAGCCGATGCCGTACGGAAGAGCCGGCGCGAATGCCTCGACGAACAGGAAGGCGGGCACGGCCATCACCGGCTGGGGCAGCGATGAGACGATGCTCCAGCCGGCGCATCGCGGCACGCTGACTCCGTTGGACCTGAGGACCGCGCTGATCGCCACGCCCTCGGGGATGTTGTGCACGGCGATTGCCACCGTGATGAAGGTGGCGAGGGCCATGCCCCCGCCGAATGAGGTACCGATGGCCACGCCTTCCGCGAATGAATGAACGGTCATCACCGTCACGATCAGCACCATCCGGCGGAGTCCGTCTCCTCCGTTTCCGGTCGCAGCCCGGGGGCGCACGTGATGCTCCCGGAGGTACCGATTCGTGGCGAGGATGAACAGGACGCCTGCGAGGCCCCCAATGAACGTTTGCCAGCCCCCGAACCGTGTGCCCTCGGCCAGGAGCCCGAAGCTCGCGCCCAGCATCAGCCCCGACGCGACCGCGTTGAGGCGGCCGACCGTTCGTCCGGAGATCTCCCGGACCGACAGGAAGGGTAACGCGCCCAGCCCCGTGGCGAGGGCTGTGATCAGCCCGTAGGCGAAGACCAACCCGACGTCTCTCATGACAGGATCCCGCTGAACAGGATCACGAGACCCAGGGCCACGCTGGCCACCAGGGCGATGCTGGTGGAGCCGGCCTCGCGATACGACGCGGGGAGCAGCTCGGTCATCACCAGAGTGAGCAGCGCGCCGACCGCCAGCCCGAGGATCCACGGCAGGGACCAGGGCGCGGCGGCGATCAGAATCCAGGCCGCGACGGCCAGCACCGGCTGGCCGATGTTGGCGAGAACGGCCAGGGCCGCCGAACGGGTGCGGCCGGCCCCCCTCCTCCGCGTCGCGCCGCCGAGGAGCGCGGCCTCGGGAACGTTGTGCACGGCGATGGCGAGGGCCATGAACACGCCCAGTGACGCATCCACCGCCATCGCGGCGCCGATGGCCACCCCTTCCGTGCAGGCGTGTAGGGCGTGTACCGCCACCAGTCGCTGGGCGGCCGTCGGATCCTCGGGGCGGGGCCGGCTGAGGTCCAGCGTGTCGAGGCCGGTGATCGCGTGTGTGGCCATGATGAACGCTACGCCAGCGGCGGCTCCGATCGCCGCGTAGCCCGCCGAGATGTCTGGAACCACGGTCAGGACGAAGGCCGCCCCCAGCATCCCGCCGGCGGCCAGCGCGTGCGCCCACCCGACCCAACGATCGGCGGCGGGGCCGGCTGACCAGCGCACCAGGCCACCCGGCAGGGCCGAGAGCGCGGCGATCGACGCATACAGCAGTACCGTGTACCACGTTGCCATGGGCGAAAGCATACGGCTCGCGTGGGGGAGCGGCCAGAAGGCCGGCGGGCGCTTGCGCGCCGTCCCCCGGTGCCCGACCGTCAGGGATGTGAACCGGTCTCACAGGCGCCCCCGTCCACTCCCGGCCCGGTGGGCGCCCCAGCCCAGGAGACTGACCATGTGCCGCTGGCTCGCCTATTCCGGATCGCCGCTCTACCTGGAAGAGCTGATCTTCAAGCCGGAGCATTCGATCATCGATCAAAGCCTGTCTGCCCGGGAGGGAGCGAGCACCACCAACGGAGACGGGTTCGGGATCGGCTGGTTCGGCTCGCGGGACACGCCGGGGGTTTACAAGGACATCCAGCCGGCGTGGAACGACACCAATCTCAGGCACCTCGCCGAGCAGATCCGGTCTCACATGTTCCTGGCCCACGTGCGGGCAGCGACAGGCGGCACTCCGGTTCAGCAGACCAACTGTCACCCGTTCCGGCACGGCCGGTGGCTCTTCCTGCACAACGGCCGCGTGCGGGACTTCCCCAACGTGCGCCGGGACCTCGACTTCGGAGTGAGCCCCAGCCTGTACAACTTCATGGAGGGCACGACCGACTCGGAAGTGATGTTCCACCTGGCACTCACGTTCGGCCTGGAGGATGACCCGGTCGGCAGCCTGGAGCGCATGGTCGGATTCGTCGAAGAGAAGGGCTGGGATGCCGGAATCGAGCACCCCGTACAGATGACGGTCGGCCTGACCAACGGCCATCACCTGTACGCGGTCCGCTATTCCTCCGACCACCGGTCCCGAACGCTGTACCACAGCCGCAGCATGCGCGCCCTGCAGGCGCTGAATCCTACCTTCAAGCGGTACTCGGAGGACGCGATCGTGGTGGTCTCGGAGCCGATGAACGACGTGATGGAGTACTGGACCGAGATCCCCGAGTCGACCGTCGTCGTGGTCGAGGGATGTGAGGTCTCCACCCGGCCCTTCAAGCCCGTTCGTCCGGCCTGAACCCCGCCTCCAGTCGTCCCGTCCCGGTTCACTGACGGCTGCACGAAGGTGACCGTCGCCACGCCGGTGGGGCGGGCGCAAGCCCGTGCTGGCACAGGAGTTGCCGCAATTCGGGGTGTTCGCGGGCGCTTTCCGTCACTCCACCGGGGTGTCGCGCCCGCCGTAATTCTTTACACGACTGGCGTTTACTAAGTTCACGCGAGGCGTTTCGGGCCGGGGGCCGGGGGCGTTCCGCAAACAGCGAGGTATTGCAGAATGAAGACTTTCGCACGTATCGCACTTCCCCTGGCCCTGTTGATCGCAGCACCTCTACAGGCCCAGACGACCCTCGGGGTGAAGGGTGGTATCAACATCGCGAACGTGGACGTCAGCGAGTCCGACCTCCCCGACATCATCGATTCGAAGACCGGTTTCGTGGGCGGCGCGTTCGTCAGCTTCGGCCTGGGAAGCCTGTTCGCGATCCAGCCCGAGCTCCTCTATTCGCAAAAGGGCTTCAAGGCCTCCGAAGGCTCGCTGGAGGCCCAGCTCGGCACGAACTACATCGAGATCCCCGTGCTCTTGAAGGCCCAGTTCAAGCTGGCCATGCTGCGGCCCGCCATCTACGTCGGCCCCGTGGTGTCCTTCGAGACGAGCTGCAACCTGGACCTCCTCGGCGTCTCGGTGGACTGCGACGATGACGAGGGCTTCATCGACCGGAAGACGACCGATTGGGGCGCGGTGTTCGGTGCCAACGTGGACTTGATCCTCGGGCCGGTCATTCTGCTATTGGACGGCCGCTACCAGATGGGGCTTACGAATCTGGCCGACGTCGAGGATTCCGACGAATCGGTCAAGAGCCAGGTGTGGCAGATCATGGCCGGAGTCGGCTTCGGCATCTGAACCTCCAAGACCCTGACGCAGGGCGACCCACCCCGAAACGGTCTCCCAGCGAAGCGCGCGCCCGTCGGCCCCCCGTGGCCGGCGGGCGTTTCGCGTCAGGGCTCTCGACTCCCTTCCCAACACTTCGGGGTGTATTGTGTGGAAGGACTTTCACCCAACGCACGGAGGGCACCCATGCGCATTCCCGCTCGTCTCCCTGACCTTCTCCTGGGCAGCGCCGTCGGCATCTTCCTCGCCGCGTCTCTGGCTCTCGCTCTGCCCGGCGCGGCGGCGTCAAATGCGGACGCCACCGTCGAGCCCGTCGAGACCGGCGGCTTCGCCTTCAGCTTCGAGCGGACGGTCCCCGGCACCCCGCGAGAGACGTACGACGCGCTGACGGGAGACATCAGCGGCTGGTGGGACCACACGGTCGCCACCACGCCGAGTCGGCTCTACATCGAGGCGAAGCCCGGAGGTGGCTTCTACGAGGTGTTTGATGAATCGGGTGACGGCGTCCGGCACGCCGTAGTGACCGCCGCGGAGCGCGGGGCCCTGCTCCGATTCGAGGGTCCGCTCGGGCTGGCCGGAAACGCGCTGTTCATGGTGGCTACGTACGAGCTTTCCGAGGTGGGAGCCGAGGGGACATCCACCAACCTCAAGGTAAGCGTGCACGCCGCGGGCGAGATGCAGGAAGACTGGGCACCGGCGGTCGAAGGCGTGTGGCACCACTTCATCGACGAGCGTTTCGTGCCGTACATGGAGGCAGGGGGCCGGGACGGCAGCTGAAACCTGCGGTCAGACGTCGATTGCCGTGTTCGGGTGGGTGAAGTGCAGGCTCACCCGCACGGGGCGACCCAGTATGGCTAACGCCGCCTCTCGGTATACGCGCGCCTGAATCTCGTACTTCGCCGCCGTGTCCGGCACTTCCATCTTGTCGATCACGTGCGTCTTGAAATCGATGATCCACGAGGCGGGCGCACCGCCGGCTTCGCCGCCGGGTTGGAACAGGTCGTAGGCCCCCAAGCGCCACTCCCTCGGGCCGAGCAGGTGCAGGAACGGAAGCTCGCGCCAGTGCTCCCCTTCGACGTAGTGAGCCCATTCGCCGCTGTTCACGACCGCGGCGATCTCTGCTTGCAGGGCCTCGCGATACGCCGATCCTGGCTCCAGGAGCGTCTCGGACTCCGGAGCGTCCAGGCCGGCGATCGCCTCCCCCAGGATGCGGGCCAGCTCGGACTCCGCTTCGAGCCGTTCGAGCACGGTATGAATCAACGTGCCACGGACGTTGGCTGGCAGCTGAACGTCGTCGCCCGGGCTCCGCGCGAATTCGCGCGCCGGCACCACTCCGTGTCGGTAGCGGAGCTTCCAGGCCTCGGGATCGAGGTCCCTCATCTGCAGCTCGGTGGCCGAGCTCGAGAAACTGAAGCGGTCGCTGGCGATCGGCAGAGTGATCGTGGGAGCGGGGCGCTCGCACAGGCCGTCCATCCACCAGAGCTCGACCGGAGCCGGCGCGAGAGTCTCCTGGATCGGATCGGGGGTCCGGAACAGAACCAGGGGCAGCTGTCCAGCGACGTGGGACGCGCTCCAGGCAGGGTCCGACCCCGGATCTGAATCCCGCCGCGGCGCGAACAGGCTGAACTGTCCCTGGTCGTCCTCCGGCGCGTGATCGAATCCGAAAGCGTCGAGTTGCCGGCCCGTGCCCGTAACCGAGTCGTCGTCGCTGGCCGGATCAGCGCGTCGGTCGCCGGCTTCCGCGTCCGCCGAGACGACTCCCTCAATCCGCGCCGGAGCTTCGTGTGCTTCGACAGCTCCAGCCAAACCGCTCTGAAGCCAGCCGGCGTAGCCCTTCTCCGCGTCCGTGGGCCCCGAGATGATCAGCCGATCCCGCGCCCGCGTGGCCGCGACGTACAGGAGCCGTGATTCCTCGGCGTGGTCCTCCGCCAGGGCGCTCTGGAACAGGCGCGACGAACGCCTGCCGCGCTCGCTCTGATTTCCCATGTAGACGGGGCCGAGCGCCGGATCGCTCCAGAACGTGCCGCTGAGTCTGCCCCCCGATTCGGGGCCACTCCGTGTGCCGGCGATGATCACCACG
The DNA here is from genome assembly GCA_964602635.1 of uncultured Gemmatimonadota bacterium. Taxonomy (GTDB): domain Bacteria; phylum Gemmatimonadota; class Gemmatimonadetes; order Palauibacterales; family Palauibacteraceae; genus Benthicola. The sequence goes on from CAZRRU010000185.1 coordinate 21,006, forward strand.
GGCCACTCGAGACCTTTGGCGGTGTGAATGGTGCTGAGGGTCACGGCGACATCGTCCTGGCTGGTCAGCGGCGCCTGCGGAATGCCCGTGTCCTGCTCACCCCACCGATCCCACAGTCGGAGGAACCCGCCGAGGGGCAGGTGACGGTAGTCCTCCAGCAACGCCTGGAATCGCTCGATGTTGGCCAGCGCCTCGGCGGCGTGTTCCCTGAGCAGGAGATGAAGACGATAACCCGTGCGGTCCAGTATTCGGGCCAGGATCTCGCCGTGGTCCGCTCGATCCACCAGGCGGTGAGCCTGGTCGATGGCGTCCATACCCTCGCGCAAGGCCCAGGCTTCGACCTCGTGGACGTGCTCGCTCTCGGGAGCAGGGAACGGCTCGATCTCGCCCGACTCCACGAGCCGCACGTAGGCCCGCGCCTGCTCCAGAAAGGAGGGGCGGCCGGAGGCACGTTTGACCTGGGGATCGATGCGCAGACGCGCCAGCACTTCATCGCGAAGCCCTACGAACGGAGACCTCAAGTAGGCGAACGCCCTCAGGTCGTCGCTCGGATTGTCGACCAGGCGCAGAGCCGTGAGAACATCGAGGATCTCCTGCCGGTCGGTGAGGTCGCCGGCCGAGCTGTTGTAGAACGGGACGCCGTATTGTCGGAGTCCGTCTTCCAGGCCCCGCAGGACGCTTCGCGTTCGGGCCAGGATGGCAATGTCGCTGTACCGACACGGTCTGCATTTCCCCGCCTCCGGATCGCGAATCACCTCGTCGCTCACCAGCTGGCGAATCCGCGAGGCGATCAGGCGAGCCTCGGCCGTCTTCACGTCGTTCCCGTTCTTGTCGTTCACCAGCCACTCGAGACCCGCCGCGGGGGTCCGCTCGAGAGCGGAGTGAAGCGGGACGTAGTCCACCGCACTCCGAGGCGACAATGTCCGCAGCTCCGCGGCACGCTCCGACATCACGGGCCCGCAAACGCGGTTCACGAAGTCCACTACCTGTGGCTCGCTGCGGAAGTTGTGACTGAGGTCCAGGAGCTGCCCGCGCCGCCCGAGCGCTTCACGGACGTCGTTCCACACGCCGATGTCAGCACCTCGGAACCGGTAGATACTCTGCTTCGGATCCCCTACGACGAACAGTGCGCCCGGCCGTGGCACCGCCGAGCGCCAGTCGCCCGGAGACGGTGGAGCGTCCGCTTCGCTATCGCCGTCGGACTCGGTCTGCCCGTCTGCCTCGGCGCCACCGACCTGCTGCCGCTCCTCCTCCGATTCGGAGGCCAGGAGAAACATGATCTCCGCCTGGAGCGGATCAGTATCCTGGAACTCGTCCACGAGAAGGTACCGGTATCGCTGCCCAAGCTCCTGTCGCGCCACCCCGTTCTCCCGAAGCAGCCGCGCCGCGAGAACGAGAAGATCCTGGAAGTCCAGCTTGCCCGAACGCCTGCGATGTTCGGCGAAGTCCTCGGCGGCTTGCTGGACCAGGCGCACGGCGAGGGCGTACCGATGTGCGTACCATCGGTCCAGAAGCCGTTGGGCCGCCGTGTCTCCGTGACCGAAAGCGTCGGCCTTCGCCTTGAGACCCTTGGCCAGGTCGTTGTTCTTCCACCGCTTCAGCGTGATGGCGTGTCCCTTCTTCGACTGCGTGCACAGCAACTCCAAGGCCTCGAAGAAGTCGGAGCGCCGCTTCCATCCCGTAACGTCCAACGTGAACGCCGCGGTGCGGATCTTCTTCTGCAAGCGATCCCATCCACCGGGCGGCTCCCGGTCGTCCATGAGCTCACGGCCCTGCTCGACGATCGCCTGGAGCGCCATGCGGATGGACCCGATCTCGGAGGCGCTGGGCGGGGTGGCCTC
>CAZRRU010000186.1:0-13288 GCA_964602635.1 uncultured Gemmatimonadota bacterium
GAGCGCGTGCTGACCTGCCTGACCGTCACATCGACCCGTAGGTTGGCCAGGTCCACCTGCACGTCTTCCTCGGGCACGATGACGACAGTCTGACCACGCACAGCATGGAGCTCCGAAAACTCTTTCGCTCTCGCCTTCGCGACCACCTCGGCATTGTCAGGATCGTCGATGAAGGCACTTGCGGCGGCCAAGGCTCCCGCGTCAGCTGCCCTCTGCGCCTCTACCTTCGCCGTAAGCAACTTGCCCACATCCACGGCCAGTGCGGCTGCTGACAGGACCGCAACCATCGCCAGCATTACGAGCACGAGCGCAGCGCCCCGCTGGTCCGACGTAACCGCACGTACCACACGCCTGGTCAGTCTCACAGTCTCTCCCCCGTAAACGTCAGGCCCTCTACTTGGACCATTCTACCCTCTACTTCGACTATTCTAACAGACAATCGGCACAGCCCGTCGGTCACCACCGACCGTGTATGCGCGGAGTTTCGTCGGAGGCTCTGCCGGGACCGGAAGCCACCGGCGGTGTGGAGGTCCACGCGTCCGGCGGACCCGCCGCGACCGTCTCGGGAAGAGCACCTCCCCCTTCCACCCGTTCCCGGATCATCTGCCGGAGTAGCTCCCACTGCTGCTCCGCGGCTGCGATCCGCTCCTGCAGCTCGGCCTTCCGATTGTCGAGCTCGCGGCGCTCCAGATCCAGCTCCTCCTTCATCCGCGTGATGTCCTCTTTGCCTGCGGTCACCCGGCTTCGTCGAGCGCGGGTCACCGGCGCCACGCCCGCGAACTGCCGCAGCACGATCCGCAGGCTGACCAGGTGAAGTGCGTAGATCCCCAGCAGCAGCGACGCCAGGTTCAACGCCGGCTGCGGCGCCATGTACGAGAGGACCGCAGCCGAAACCGCGAGCAACGCAACGGCGATGACGTACTCCAGACTAACCGGAGATTTCATGGATATTCCTCTGGGTTGTTTCGTCCCCGTGGAGACTCCGATGAAACCCTCAGACCTGCGAGAGTCGTGCCGTGGACCCGAACTCCACCGTGAAGTTATTATTTATATGTTAAACAGACACTTACGGGCGTCAATCTGAGGTGGTTTGGAAGGCCAACTTACGTTGCACTGACTCGACTTCCTGTTGCATCAATCCAACACATTCGGGGTGTGATGACGGTCGCTGATACTCATACTAGCACCCGCGTCCGGAGGATGCGATAGGCCCCATTCAGACCGAGCTCGGGCCGGGTGGCAGACCCTTCACGTGAAGGTCTCTCTGGGGGAACGGGATCGTGATGCCAGCTTCCTTGAGCGCATCGTTGACCGCCACGTTCATCTCGCTGCGCACCCTGAAGAAATCGTCGAACGTGGCCGTCCAGAACATCAGGCGGAAGTCGAGCGAGCTCGGCCCGAACTCGCGGAAGATCACCTGAGGCTCGGGGTACCTGAGCGCCTCCGGGTGCTCGCGGGCCGCCGTCTTCAGAACCTCGATCACTCGCTGGGGATCCGTCCCGTAGGCGACGCCCACTTCGACCCGGACCCTGCGCTTCTGGTCCGACAGCGTCCAGTTGACGACCTCGGATGAGATCAGGTTCCCGTTTGGAACGATCACTTCGGCGCCGTCGAACGTGCGTACGATGGAGGCCCGGATACCGATCCGCCGCACTTCGCCGATGAGGGCGAGGGACGTGATCTCGACCTTGTCTCCCACCTTCACGGGCTGCTCGAAGATCAGTATGAGACCCGAAACGAAGTTGCTGACGATGTTCTGGAGCCCGAACCCGATCCCGACGCTGAGAGCGCCGAACACGATCGCGAGCTGGCCGCCCTGCAGGCCGAGAGCGCTGGCGGCGGTCAGGAGACCGGCACCGAGGATGGACCACTGGACGACGGTGGAAATAGCGTTCGACGCGCCGCGCTTCAACTTGAAACGCGGGAGGATTTCCACGTCGAGCACGAACGCGACGAAGCGGGCGATCCAGATCGAAAGCAACACGATGACCGCGAACGAGAAGACGCGGTCGAGGGAGAATTCGATGGCGCCGATCCGGATCGGTCCGGTCAGGACTCCCGACACCCACTCCTGGATCACACCGCCGATCTCGAACGACTCGAGAGCGAGCATGACCCAGGTCAGCAGCGCAGCCACCTTCAATACCGTGATGGCGCGCGACGTCACCACATCTCCGTGTTCCCGCATGATGTGGGACGCCTGTCCCAACGCCGTGCGGGGAAGGAGGCGGATCATGCCGGCCAGAACGCGATACCCGATGACCACGGCGAGGCTGAAGTACGCCGTGTACAATACGCCGGTGACCAAGCGCTCCGACAGCATCGTGAAGCCCAGGATGTTCGCCGCGGCGGCGACGACACCCGCTCCCAGGACGCCCTTCAGGGTTCGCCAAACGACGAGTCCCCAACCCGTCTTCTGACTCTCGTCGACATCGCTGCCGCGGAGCAACCACAGGGCGCCGACGGCCAGGGCGACGGCGAGGCCGAGGTTCAGCAGCCGATACCTGAGGGAGGGCGGCACGAGCAACTCGGCCACGACGGCGACGCCGAACAGGACGAGGACGGCGCGCATCGTGTGGTTGACCATCGCGCTTCGGGAACGGGGCAGCAGACGATACAGCGGCACGATACCGGCGATCGCGAATAGCTGCAGGGCCAGGATCGGAGCTCTGGGATACAGCCCATTTGCCAGAAAGAGAGACACCAGCAGCGCCGCCGAGAACGGCCTGCGAAGCGTTTCGGAGGCCCCGGTTAGCGATTCGTCCTCGGCGTCGAGTTCGACCTCGAAACGGTCCCGCAATCGGACCGAGAGGAGAGCGAGCAGGAGAAAGAGGACCACGTTCAGCAGTACGCGACTCGAGTTGTCCGACACGAACGCGGTGAAAGAGAGCAATTCGTCATCCCAGGCCCGCGCGGCCATCCCAGAGGCCGAACCCGGGATCGATCTTACGCGCCAGATCGGCGGCGCGGTGCGACTCAGCGTCCGCCCCCGGACGCTGGCCCGGGCGGTCGCGAGCTCGCGCAGCACGTGACGTACACCCTCGAGCGCGGCATCGACCCGGGACTTGACGCCGAGCACGTACTCGAGCTGCTCGCGCTGGGAGCGCCTGAGAGAAACCGCCGAGTCCAGCACCATCCGGGTCTGCTCCGCCACCGCCTCCGCCACATCTTCGTCATCCAGCGAGTCGAGGGTGAGCTGCCATCGATCGCGGATCTCGCGAGTCGCCTCGGACGCGTCCTGCAGCTCCTGCAGCTCGTCTTCAAAGGTCCTCAGCCAGCCCGCCAGCCGGCCCTCGTGCGACTGCCAGACCGACTCCAGAGACCCCAGCTCGCGAACGGACAGCTCCTCGAGCACGATTCGGCCGAGGCGTTCGTGTGCGCGAGAGATGGCGGCCTGCTCTGCCGGAAGCTCCTCTTCGATGAGGGCGAGATCCGGATCGAAGCTGAGCTGGGTTTCGATGGCCTGCAGCCGGGCGGTCGCCGCCCTGGATCGGAGCGGAATCTCGGAAACCGGAATGGCCTGCGGCGTGGCGGCGGTCGTGTCCTGGGGCTGCGCTGTGGCCTGGGCCGGCTGGCTCTGGCCGAACACGCCCTGGCCATAGCCGCTCGCCGGGAGGAGCAGCGCGGCGGCGAGGCCCGTGAGCGGGACGACCCGGAGTCGTACGTTCCGCATTCTTCGAACCATCGAACACCTCCCGCCCGGGGCGTAGCGCACGTTCATGGCGCGGCCCCTAGGCGTCCTGTGCCTGGATATGCTCGCCGATCAGGATCTTACTGATCTCTTCGCGCTGGATCTGGTTCGTGCCCTCGTAGATCTGCGTGATCTTGGCGTCGCGCATGTACTTCTCGATCGGGTAATCCCGCATGTAGCCCGAACCGCCGTATACCTGCACCGCATCGGTCGTAACGGACATGGCCACGTCGGAAGCGAAACACTTGGACATGGCGGAGTATATCGTGGAGCGTGCCTTCGGGTTGGTATCGATGTGCTTAGAGGTCGCGTAGATGAGGGCGCGAGAGGCCTCGACCTTCATGGCCATGTCCGCGAGGAGGAAACGGAGACCCTGGAACGACGAAACCGGCGATCCGAACTGGCGCCGCGAGATCGACCAGTCCACTGCCAGGTCCAGGGCTCCCTGCGCGATCCCGAGCGCCTGCGCTCCGACACCGGGCCGGGAGGCGTCAAACGTCTTCATGGCCGTGATGAACCCGGTGCCCTCCCGCCCGATCAGGTTCTCGACCGGGACCCGGCAGTCCTCGAATACCAGCTCGCGCGTGGACGACGCGCGGATCCCCATCTTGTCTTCCTTCTTCCCGAAGCTGAAGCCGGGCGTGTCCTTCTCGATGACCAGGGCGCTGGCTCCGCGCGCGCCCTTGTCCGGTTTGGTCATCACGACCACCGTGTAGACTTCAGCGTCGCCCCCGTTCGTGATCCACTGCTTGAGTCCGTTCACTACGTAGTGGTCGCCGTCCCGGACGGCCGTCGTCCGGATGCCGGCCGCGTCCGACCCGGCCTGCGGCTCGGTGAGGGCAAACGCCGCCAGACGTTCGCCCGCCGCGATCGCCGGCAGGAAACGCTGCTTCACTTCGTCACTGGCGGACACGATGATCGGGAGAGCCCCGAGGGCCGTGCTCGCGAAGGCCAGCGAGATCCCGCCGCACGCCCTGGACAGCTCCTCCGTCACCAACACCATGTTCATGGTGCGGGAATCGCCAGCCAGCCCCCCGTAGGCTTCGTCGATGAACACGCCGAACAGCCCCGCCTCGGCGATCTTCTCCACCACCGGCCAGGGGAACTCGCCCGACCGGTCGTACTCCGCCGCCACGGGTCGGACTTCGTTGTCCGCGATGGTCCGGGCAAGATCCCGGATCATCTGTTGCTCTTCGGTCAGCTGGTAGTCCAGCACGGGGGTTCTCCTATCGCTGTGAGGCGGCGTTCGTTGACGCCGCCGTATGGTCCGAACGTCGGAAGGGCCCCGCGGATCAGGACCACAGCAGGGGTCTCTGAACCCGGACATCGCCGCCGTCGAACACCAATCGAACCAGGTTCTCGGGAACGAAATCGGCGAAGGACCCGACCTCGAACCTTCCCTCCAGGCTGCCTGGGCGGGATACCTCCTGGAGCCGGTCCACCAGCAGCGCGGCGTCGAGGTTCACTTCGGCCATCGTGACCGTGACCTCGTTCCCGTCACCGGAGGCCGATGCCACGAAGTCTCCTTCCGGATACAGGCCTTCGTACGTGTCGGCCAGGTTCTGAAGCGACGCGGCTGCCGCCACCGGGTCGTCCGCCTCGAGCTTCACGCTCCCGTTGATCCGCTGTTCCCATTCGGGCGTCGGGAGGTCTTCCGTGCCCTCGTATGATCGGGTCGCCGCACCCGCGTACTCGGGGTGCGCCCACTGGATGTGAAGCGCCCCACCGGCCTCCACCCTGAGGCGTACGAGCTGAGTGGCCGGCTCCTCGGTGTGCACGAAGAAGTCGCCTCCCTGTATCTCCGACTGCAGCTCGTACGGAATCTCCGACAGCAGGCGTACCAGCTCCACGGTCACCGTAGGCAGGATCGGCCCGGTGGACGGCTGCACGTGTCCGATCACGATCGCGCCCGACGCCGGGTCGAACTCGAGCCACTCCCCCGGAAGACGAGCCAGGCGTCGTCCGAGGTTCTGTGGCAGCTCCCCGAGGACGACTCGGCCCTGGCACCCGGACTGGTAGGACATCGATCATCCTGTCTCGATGGAGGTAACATCGCGGACCCCGGAAGACCCGGAAATCGGTGAAGATCTTACAATCGCGCCACGAGATGGAAAAGGATAACGTGTGTCGAGCACCCGGCGGAGTGAAACGCGTCGGACACCCGAATCCACCCGACCCGGCGACTGGCCATGCAGACCGTATTCCTCAACGGTGACTTCCTGCCGCGAGAAGAGGCGGCAATCTCGCCGGACGACCGCGGCTTCCTGTTCTCCGACGGAGTTTACGAAGTCGCGCGCGCGTATGACGGGCGACTGTTCGAGCTGGATCGACACCTCGGCCGGCTGGAGCGCAGCCTGCACGCGATCCGGATCCGGGGAGTAGCCCCGAGCCGCATCGGCCCCGCATTCCAGGAACTGCTCATCCGCAACGGGCTCGAAGGGAGCGACGCCCTCGTCTATCTGCAGGTCACCCGCGGGTCCGCGCCCCGCACTCACCGTTTCCCGGACCCCACCGTCGAGCCGACGATCTACGGGTACGCCTGGGCGTACCCTGCGGCGGGCGAGCCGGAGGAAGGGGTCAGAGCGATCACGGTGCCGGACCAGAGGTGGGCCCGCTGCGACGTCAAGACGGTGGGGCTGATTCCCAACTGCATGGCGAGCCAGGCGGCGCACGAGGCGGCAGCGGCGGAAGCGATCTTCGTGCGGGACGGGATCGCCCTCGAGGGCACGCACACGAATCTGTTCGCCGTCTTCCGGGGCGTGGTTCGAACGGGTCCGCTGACCAACTACATCCTGCCCGGCGTGACGCGGGCCGTAGTGCTCGAGCTGTGCGCGGACGCGGGCTACGAGGTGGACGAGGCTCCGATCCCGATCGAGGACCTGTACCGGGCGAATGAGATCTTCCTCGCTGGCACGACGGCCGAGGTCACTCCCGTCACCGATCTCGACGGAAGGGCTGTCGGCCCCGGCCGGCCGGGAGAGATCTCGCTGCGTTTGCTGGGCCTCCTGCGGGAGCGAGCGCGCGCGGGCTGATCCGGCGCTACTCGGACTCACTCCACTCGACGACCCCGACCTCGACCAGGTCTTCTACGTAGCGGGCCACGTCTCCTGCATCGACCGGACCGAATTCGGCGCTCAGCGCGTTCCGTATCTCAGTGATCGTGCGCCGGCCATCCATGAAGTTCACCAGCTCGAATCGCGCGTCACCGGTGAGCGGAAAGTCCGGCGAGGAGTACCAGGCGGCCTCTTCGGTATTCAGCTGGCTGGCCGGGAGGCCGAAGTCGAGCGGCCCACGTGTGAGTCTGACCGGCACTCTTTCGTCGCCGTGGCCAGGGAGCTGCGGGAGGTCCAGTCCCGCGGCCCCGGCGTCCGCGGCCAGACCCATCGCGATCGAGGTCTCCAACTCCGCCAGCCTTACGTTCCACATTCGAACCGCCTCGCGGATGCTCGGAGCATCGTGGAAGTGCAGCACCGACTCGATGGCCTCTCGTTCTCGCTCCGTGGCGTGGATGACCATGTTACCGGCTTCCTGAAGCGGGGGAAGCTCCGCGCCGGGGGGCTGATCGGACGTAATCTCGCGCCGGGCGGCACGGGCACTCGCTGCTACCCGTTGCAGGGCGTTCGCGCCCACCAGGTGAACGAGGTCCAGTGCCTCCGCCTCGCTGAGGCTCGCCAGGTAGAGCGTCGCCGCCGTGGCCAGGATCTCGGCTCTCTCGAGCTCCACCGGGTCCACCCGGTCCGGCGTGTCATCGGAAGTGTGGTGCGTGTAGTCCGGGCTGTGCCCGATCATCACGCCCGGGATCTTCCGGTCGATGAACTGCATGTGATCGCTGCCGCCGCTGTACGGAGTGACCCGCCAGTTGAAGGCTGACTGGCTTCCGCGCGGGGTGCGGACGTCCATGCCATCCACCATGCGCGCCATGTCGGCGACCACGTCGTTCACCGCGGAGGGGAGCGACGAAGGGGTGCGCGTGAGGATCATCTTCGAGTGCAGCAGCTCGAGGTTCTCGCCCACCATGTCCATGTTCATGTTCGCCAGCCACGTACCGCCGATGGCCGGTCCCGCCATCTCCGGGTGCGCGTCCAGATAGGCCTGCGTCCCGTACCACTCCGGAATCCAGATGAACCGGAGCGAACGTTCTGGCCTCTCCATTCGACCCGAGTCGACCAGCTCGCGCAGGGCGCGCGCGATGTCCAGGATCGCGGCCGAGCCGCTCGCGTTGTCGTTGGCCGATTCCTTGGGGTGATCCAGGTGGGCGCTGAACACCAGCTCTTCATCGGCGCGGGTGGATCCCGGGATCCGGGCCACGACCACGTCCATGAAATAGGGCTCCAGCCCGATGCCTTCGACCTGGCCGTGCAGGACCACCCGCTGGCCCGACTCGAGGAGGGCCCTCAGCCTCTCGCCCTGCCGGTTCGAGAGGTTGAATCCGAACGTCACGCGCTCTAGCTCCTCCGTACGCGGCCACATACCCGTGTACTGGATGATGTCGGGATGTTCCGCCGCCCGGTAATCATCCAGATATGCCACGACTGCGGCTGCTCCATGCTTCAGGACGGCGTGCCGGTGCCCCTCGCCGCCGTATCCGGTGGCCAGCACGAACTTCCCGGCCACGTCCCTGCCCTCGTAGTCGGCATCGCTCGTCCCCGCGCCCACCCATACCAGCTCGGCCGTGACGTCGCCCGGGTTGGAGTAGGTGATCACGCTCATGCCGATCTCGGGGAATCCGACGAGCCGCTCATCCGCGGGCTCCACGATTCGCAGCTCCGCCCGATCGATATCCCACCCGGACGGGGACTGCCACGTCTGGTAGTGGATTCGTCCGTCCGACGGGAATGATTCGATCCAGGCCTCCTCTTCGGAGAACCCGTAGGCCCGAAGCTGATCGAGCACGTATTCGGCAGCATCCCGGTAACCCCGCGATCCCTGAATGCGGTGATGCCGGGTGATCTGGATCACGTGGTCCTTGGCGATCTCACCGCTCAAGGCTTCGTGGAGAAGATCGCGACGCCCGGCGTCGAGGAGGGGCGGAGCGTCCTGGGCGGCGGCGGGAAGCGCCAGAATCGCTGCGAGGGAAAGGACTCCGAAGAACTTGGCGACGGGCCGGTACATGGTGCCCCCTTGGATAATCGCATCGAGTCGGATGAGGGTGCCGTCCGGCTGTCGCACGACCACTGTTCGGACGGCAGGTCAAACCTGCGGGAGGCGACCGGCGGCTTCAAGGGGATGCACCACGGTCCATGGGCTGGTAACCCGACGGAACAGTCGAGCCGACCGGGAGCCCCGATGCACCGGCCGGCTCGCTTCGCCGATTTAGTTCTTGGCCAGATCCAGCCGCGCTGTGTAGATCTCGTCTGAGTGGCGGCCGTAGTACTTCATGTAAGTCTGCACGAGGTCCATCATCTCCTCGTGCTCGGGCGTGTCCTCCTCCGGCCAGTTCGCCTCAGACCAGGTGCTGCACGGTTCCCCGCACGGCGCCTCGATGGACGCCCAATCCTTGTACACGCGCACGATCACGATGTCGCGTGAGTCGGCGCCATAGTTGTGCCCAAGCACGTAGAAGGCGAGGACGTTCGGGTTGTTTCGCTCCTGAGGCGCGACCCAGCGCTCGATCCACTCCATTACCTTCCCGCGGTCCTCACCCATCGGGACCTTGAACGATGACATCGTGACCATTCCGGTCGCCGGCGGGCCGTCAGCGGCGTCCTGCGCCATGGCAACGTGCGGTGCAATGAGAAAGGCCAGTGCTGCAAGTCCGACGCTCAACTTCTTCATGTCGCTTTCCTTTGCTGTAGGTGCGGGGCGAACAGTAGCGTCCACACGGAAGCGGAGCTTCCCGGGCGGATGCGGATCGAGTCCAATGCATCTGTATTGAGGGCCAAACTCGGGAACTCGCCTCGGTTTCCCGGCCGGCGCGGATCGCTGAAAGACTCCCCAAGCTCGACATCACGCAGTGTTAGTCAAGGTCAGGCCTCGAAGCGGGTCGTCGACGGATCACATTCACAAAGCCAAGGGCCCCACCGCAGCGGGGCCCGGGTCCAGCGTTTCGAGTCAGGCTGATCGGTCAGCGATCGCCGGAAGCCTTCGCCCGGCTCATGGCGTCGGCCATCTCCGTGATCTCGCTCAGGTCGCGCACCATCTCGCTCCACCCGTACCACAGGGCATAGTCCGGGTTCTGGTGGAACACACCCTGGAACGCGCGCATGCGCGAGAGAGGTGGGATGGGGCGAGAAGGCTTTCGGCCGAAGGGTGGGGCGGCACCCGAGTCGACCCCTTCTCACCCCTGGTGATGAGGTTGGTCCGGAGCGCTCAGGGTCCGCCGGTCGGAAGTGTCCCATCGACGTCGTCTCTCACGACCCGTCTACACTTCCTTCCAGCGGACCTCCAGCGCCGCCTGAAACCGAAGCAACGGGCGTGCCAGGCGCGTGAAATCGCGTAACGTCTTGTGAGACAATATGTTCGGACGGACCCCGACGATCATCGCCGGAGCCCGATGTGTGCGATGCGAGGAATGGGTGTCCCGGAAGCGGACACCCGAGGAGGCTGGATCAGTCGCTACCCCGCGTGTAGACCACCTCGCCGCCCACGACGGTCACGTCCACCCGCGTCTCGAGGATCTCATCCTCCGGTACCTCGAGAATGTCCTGCGAGAGGACCACGATGTCGGCCAGCTTCCCGGCAGTGATCGACCCCTTGGTGAGTTCTTCGTGCGCCCCGTACGCGGCGTTGATCGTGTAAGCCTGGAGGCCCTCCATCCGGGTCATGAGCTGATCGGGGTTCAGCACCTCTCCATTGTTCATTCGTCCCGCGACCGTGCCGTAGAACGATGGGATCGGGTTCACGTCCTCGACAGGCGTGTCCGTACCGTTCATCACGGTCACCCCCGAGTCGATGAGGTCGCGGAACTGGAAAGCCCGTTCGCGGGTGCGCTCTTCGCCGAGCCGATCCGGAGTCCAGGGACCGTCGGATATCGCGTGGATCCCCTGCATGGCCGCCACGACTCCGAGGTCGGCAAAACGGGGGACGTCATAGGGGTGGAGAATCTGCGAGTGCTCGATCCGGAAGCGAATGCCCTCGGCGGCATCCGGCATTTCCGCGAACACCGCGGCGTACAGGTCGAGGACCTCCTGGTTCGCGCGATCTCCGATCGCGTGCGTGCAGACCTGGTAGTCGTGTTGCAGGGCCAGTCGCACCACGGATTCGATGTCCTCGAGTGGCACCGTGTTGTGACCGATGCTGCCCGGGTCGTCTTCGTACGGATCCAGCAGCCACGCCCCGCGCGAACCGAGGGCACCATCCGCGTAGGCCTTGATGGCCCGGACGGTCAGGCGGTGACCGCCGTAGTCCACGACGCGCGCCGCCGGAAGCAGTTCCGCCAGGTTCGGCACGGTCGCGCTGATCATGGCCCACACGCGCAGCTTCAGCTCGCCGTCGTCGATCGCCCGCCGGTACATCTCCAGCGTCTCGCGCCCCACGCCCGCGTCCTGGAAGCTCGTCACTCCCTTGCTGAAGGCTTCCTCCTGCGCGAGGAGAAGAGCCCGCATGCTCTCCGCCTCCCTCTCGTCCGACGTCATGCCCTCACGCGAAGCAGCGTAGGCGGCGGACACCAGGCCGGAGGCCGTCTCTACGAATATCCCGGTCGGCTCACCGAAATCATCCCGGATGATCTCGCCCCCGGGCGGGTCCGGCGTACCAGAGGTCACACCCGCCAGCTCCATGGCCATTGCGTTGGCGAAGCTGGCGTGCCCGGACGCGTGCCTGAGCAGAACCGGGTTATCGGGAGACGCCGCCGACAGGTCGTCGTGTGTCGGGAATCCGCGCACGGCTGGCTCCGGAACCGGATCCCATTTACTCTGATGCCACCCCCGTCCCACGATCCATTCGCCCGGTTCGGCTTCAGCGACCGCGCCGGCTACCAGGTCCAACAGGTCTTCGTAGGACGCCGTCCCCATGAGGTCGAGCTGCAGGCGAGATCGTCCGAGGCCCATGAGGTGACCGTGTCCTTCGATGAACCCAGGAATCACGAGACGGCCGGCCAGCTCGATGACTTCGGTGTCGGGCCCTGTGTGGGCTTCCACCTCGGCGTCGCTCCCCACGAATGCGATCCGGTCGCCCCGGATCGCCACGGCCTCGGCCTGCGGGAGAGCCTCATCGACCGTCACAACGCGTCCACCGCGCAGCACCAGTTCAGCCGGCTCCGGCGCATCGCCCGCGGGCGTGCACGAGAAGATCGCCAGGACCAGCGAAGCGACGGCCGCCTTGGACAGGAAAGAAGACTTGCAGGCCAAGGGAAAGGGATGTCGCTGAACTGACATTGGCTCTCGCTCCACACATGGGGTCCGGGCGCGGTCTCGAGCAGACCGAGAGCCAATATCTCAAGGGTGTGGCCGGATGGCCACCTCGGGCTACGCCGGTTTTCGGGCTCGCACGAAAGCGGCCATGATCCGTCCTTCAGCGGCCGCAAGATCGGCCTCCGCGATACCGGCCTCTCCGAGGAGGTCGCGCGAGTCGGCGGCAGTGTATACCCGGGTGGGTTCGATGTCGATGTCCTCGAACCCGGCCTCCGCCAGAAGCCGACGGTATTCCGTCTCCTGCAGGGCTCCGGCCACGCACCCGGCCCACATTTCGAGACTCTTTTGAATGCCCTCCGGCAGATCGCCGCGCAGCACGATGTCCGACACTGCGAACCGGCCGCCCGGGCGGAGGACCCGGAAGGCTTCCGTTAGCACCCGAGCCTTGTCCACCGACAGGTTGATTACGCAGTTGGAGATGATCACGTCCACCGCCTCGTCGGGGAGCGGAACCGCCTCGATCTCTCCCTTGAGAAACTCGGCGTTGCGGACGCCGGCCTCACGCTGGTTCCGGCGGGCAAGGAGCAGCATCTCGTCTGTCATGTCGAGCCCATACGCCTTTCCGTCCGGTGCCACCCGGCGAGCGGAGAGCAGAACATCGATGCCGCCTCCCGACCCGAGGTCCAGCACGTCTTCTGCGGGACTCAGGTCCGCGAGCGCGGTCGGATTGCCGCAACCCAGTGACGCGGCCAGGGCGTCGGCCGGAAGCTCGTTCTTCTCGGCATCCGCGTACAGGTCCCGGGTCACGGGATCGCGCAGATCGGGCGCGGAAGAGGAGATTCCGCCGCCACAGCAACCGGACTCCGTCTCGGCTGGACCGCAGCAGGAGGTCTTGCCCTCCGTGGCCACCCGCCTCGCTGCCTCGGCGTACTTCTCTCGCACCACTTCCTTCACTCGTGTGTCCAACATAATTCACCTCACGTCAGGGGGTATGCTTCAGAGTCGCGCGTGGCGGCAGCACTGGAAGCCGACGCCGCGCTTCGCGTCGCGCGCCAGTCCATTCACGTAGTCCCGCGCCTTCTTCAGCGCCTCTTCGTTCAGCGCGTAGTGCACCCACCTTCCCTCCTTGCGATCGCTGACCAACCCGGCGTCCCGCAGGGTCCGCAGGTGGAAGGAAAGGAGCGACTGCCGGATGTCCAGCGAGCCGGCGAGGTCGCAGACGCAGCACTCGCCCGATCGCAGGATCTCCAGGATCCGCAGCCGTTTGACGTCCGAAAGCGCGTGGAAGACGCGCTCGATCCGGGAG
>CAZRRU010000187.1:0-34047 GCA_964602635.1 uncultured Gemmatimonadota bacterium
CTAGACTCGCCGCAGACGGGGTTTTCCGCGACCGCGGGGACCCCGTCTTGGTACAACGGACGGGGGTCATTGTTGCTCGACGAATGCTGGCCAGGGAGTGTGCCGAATGGCAGTATCGGATGCGAAGTTGGAGTTGATCAACGGTCTGCGGCAGAGGTTGGACGAACTTCGGAGGTTCCTTTGACCTCGAATTGAAGGAGACCAGGCTGGAGGGACTCGAGCACCAAATGGCGAGTCCCGGGTTCTGGGACCAGCCGGATGCGGCCCGCGAAGTGATCGACCAGGCCAACCAACTGAAGGCGTGGAGCGAGCCCTGGAATGAGTTGGACAGGAAGCTCGACGACCTGACAGAGCTTGCCGATCTACTGGCGGATGCAGAGGACGAGGATCTGGCGGCTGAGCTCGATCGCGAGACCAGGAGCGTCGAGGAGGGACTCTCGGAGCTCGAATTGCGGAACATGCTTCGAGGTCCCGATGCCCACAGGTCGGCCCTGCTCACGGTACACCCCGGGGCTGGAGGCACCGAGTCGCAGGACTGGGCGGAGATGCTGCTCAGGATGTATTCGAGGTATGCCGAGCGCCGGGGTTACACGGTCCAGGTGCTCGAGCTGCAGCCAGGCGACGAAGCGGGGATCAAGTCTGCCACCCTCGAGATCCTCGGCGACCACGCGTTCGGGTACCTGGTCGCAGAGACGGGAGTACACCGACTCGTCCGGATTTCCCCATACGACGCCCAGGGTCGGAGGCACACGTCCTTCGCCTCGGTGTTCGTGTATCCCGAGGTGGACGATGACGTCGAGATTGAGATCGACGAATCGGATCTGCGGGTCGACACGTATCGTGCGTCGGGTGCGGGAGGGCAGCACGTGAACAAGACGGACTCGGCGGTGCGGATCACCCACGAGCCTACGGGCGTAGTTGTTTCCTGCCAGCAGGAACGCAGCCAGCACAAGAACCGGGCGAAAGCCATGAAGATGCTCCAGGCGGCCCTGTACCAGCGAGCGATGGAGGAGAAGGAGGCCGAGAAGCAGGCACTCGAGGACTCCAAGACGGACATCGCGTGGGGCAACCAGATTCGGTCCTACGTCCTGCAGCCCTATACCATGGTCAAGGATCATCGAACGGATCTGGAGGTCGGAAACGCGGACGGCGTTCTCGACGGCGACATTCAGCGGTTCATAGAAGCCTTTCTGCG
Organism: uncultured Gemmatimonadota bacterium; assembly: GCA_964602635.1. GTDB lineage: Bacteria > Gemmatimonadota > Gemmatimonadetes > Palauibacterales > Palauibacteraceae > Benthicola. The sequence goes on from CAZRRU010000187.1 coordinate 1,196, forward strand.
CAGGAAGGGAGGGGCCTGACCGTGAGTTCTCACGACTCCTCCGGGAGACGCGACGGTTTGCCGATTCACGAGTGGTATGGAGCTCCGGCCAGACCGAAACCCATACGAGACAGATATGCCAAGCTGGCCAGGCTCCGGGATCTGGGGGTGCCGGCGTACGCCTATTCTTTCGATCCGACGGATGACCTGGCGTCCGCCCTGGAGAAGCACGAAGACGAGCGGGAAGGGGTGCAAGTGCGTGTCGCGGGCCGGCTGGAGTCGTTCCGGGATATGGGCAAGAGCACCTTCGCCCACCTGGGTGATCGCTCGGGCCGGCTTCAGGTCTATTTCCGCAAGAACGACCTGAACGAGATCGATCAGGAGGTATGCAAGCTTCTCGATCTTGGAGACTGGATCGGCGTGGAGGGAGAGTTGTTCCGCACCCGGACCGGCGAAGTGACGGTTCGGGTCGACAAACTGGAACTGCTAGCCAAGTCGATGCGTCCCCTTCCGCTGGGGAAAACCGTGGTGGCGGACGACGGCGAATCGATCGTTCACAGCGGCTTCGCCGATGTCGAAAGCCGCTATCGTCAACGGTATGCCGACCTCGCCGTGAACCCGGAAGTCCGAGCGGTATTCCTGGTTCGGGCTCGGATCATCTCGGCATTGCGCGCCCTGCTGGACGCCGACGGCTACCTGGAGGTAGAGACGCCCGTGCTTCAGCCGGTCTACGGAGGCGCGTTCGCTCGACCTTTTACCACTCACCATCACTCACTGGACCGGACCCTGTTCTTGAGGATTGCCGACGAGCTCTACTTGAAACGGCTCATCGTGGGACAACTGGACCGGGTCTACGAGATCTCCAAGAACTTCCGGAACGAGGGCATCGACCGTACTCACAATCCGGAGTTTACGATGCTCGAGCTCTATCGCGCATATGCCGACTACAGTGTCATGATGGACACGGCCGAGCAGCTCGTGACCCAGGCCGCGATTGCCGCGACAGGAGGACTTGAGATCGAGTATGACGGGCATACCGTCAATCTCACTCGCCCGTGGAGGCGGATCGCGTTCTTCGAGGCGATCGAGAACTTCGCCGGATTCGACGCCCGCTCGACCGAGACGGAAGAGCTGCGCCGCCGCGTGCGGGAGGCCGGACGCGGGGACGCCGAGGGGGTCGGCCGGACCAAGCTCCTGGACATCATCTTTGCCGAATGGGTCGAGCCCGAGTTCGTGAATCCGACGATCGTGTTCGACTATCCGATCGAGATGAGCCCCCTCGCCAAGGCGAAGCGTGGGGATCCCGAGCTTGCCGAGCGGTTCGAGGTGATCGTCGCGGGGACGGAACTCGTGAACGCATTCAGCGAGCTGAACGATCCGATCGACCAGTGGGAACGATTCGCCGAGCAGACTGCGGCGCGCGCGGCTGGAGACGAGGAGGCTCAGGAACTCGACGAGGACTACGTGCGGGCCCTGGAATACGGCCTTCCTCCCACCGGAGGTCTCGGACTGGGGATCGACCGGTTGGTCATGCTGCTCACCAACCGGCCGACCATCCGAGAGGTCATCCTGTATCCGATCATGAGGGACGATGACGCCGAGTGAGGGCCCGGCAAGGGACCAGCGCACGGACCGTGCTTTGCACTGGTTCATAGCGCGCAGATATCTCTCGAGCCGACGGGGCAGGGGATTCCTCTCGCTAATCACGCTGATCGCCATCGGCGGTGTATCGGTGGGAGTCATGGCCCTGATCGTAGTGATCGGGGTGATGTCGGGACTGCAGACGGACCTGCGCGAGAAGATCCTCGGAGCAAATTCGCACGGCATGGTCCTCGAGATCGGGGAAGCCGTGCGCATGGAGAGCTGGGAGTCGGTGTTGCGGCGGGTGACTGAGGATCCGGACGTGACCGGTGCCGCTCCGTTCATCTATACCGAGGTGGGGTTGAACGTTCCCGGCGGAAGCTACTCGGAGGGGGCTGTGCTCCGGGGCCTCGCCGGAGATTCAGTGTCCCTTTCAGTGACCGAAGTGGACGAGCATCTGACCTCCGGCACCATGCCGTTCGGGGAGACCGAGTCGGGTCGCCCGGGGATCGTTCTCGGCGCCACTCTGGCCAATCGGCTGAACCTGTATCCCGGAAAGACGGTGACCGTCGTTTCATTCCAGGGTGCCGAGCTCACTCCGACCGGCATCCAGCCTCAGCTTCGCCTGTACGAGGTGACGGGGATCTTCGAGACCGGGTTGTACCAGTACGATACGAAGTTTGCCTACGTGGAGCTGGAGTCGGCTCAGTCCCTCCTCCGCATGGGGCGAGCGGTCACTGGAGTCGAATTCAACGTCCGCGACCCGTGGAACAGTGGGGAGGTGGCAGCGCGGATCCGGGACTCCCTCGGTTTTCCCTACTCCGTTGACGACTGGCAGAGGCAGAACGCGAGCCTCTTCTCGGCTCTCAAGCTCGAGAAGTTCGCCATGGGGATAATCCTCCTGCTGATCGTCCTCGTGGCCTCTTTCAATATCGTCTCGACGTTGATCATGGTCGTCACGGACAAGGTTCGGGAGATCGGGATCATGCGAGCTATGGGACTGACGGCCTCCGACGTCACTCGCGTCTTCGTTCTCCAGGGCGTCGTGATCGGACTCGTGGGGACCACGGTCGGCACGGGACTCGGTCTCGCCCTGTCATGGCTGCTGGACCGATATCAGTTTATCACGTTGCCCGGCGACGTCTACTTCATCGATCACCTGCCTGTCGACACGAACTTGATCGATGTCGGGTTGATCGTGCTTGCATCTCTGTCGATCGCGTTCATCGCCACGATCTATCCGGCACGGCGCGCTGCCGATTACACGCCGGTGGAGGCGATCCGTCATGAGTGAAGCCCCGATAGGCTCCAGCGCTGCCCCCGCCGCCGTGGAGGCGTACGAGGTCAGACGGGACTTCGATGGGGCCGACGGCAGTGTGATCCGGGTCCTGAGGGGAGTGGACCTGACGCTCGAGCGCGGGGAGACCGTAGCCGTCGTCGGCCCCAGCGGCTCGGGGAAGTCGACCTTGCTGCATATCCTCGGAGGCCTCGATCTGCCCACGACGGGGCGAATCGCGTTGGGGGGGAGGGACCTGGCCGACCTCGACGACCTGCAGCTCGCGCGGGTCAGGAATCGCTACGTGGGTTTCGTGTTCCAGTTTCACCATCTACTGCGGGATTTCACGGCGCTCGAGAATGTTATGATGCCGCAGCTGATCGCCGGGGCCTCCAGATCGACTGCTCGAAAGCGAGGCATGGAGCTGCTGGACCAGGTAGGGCTCGCCGGCCGGTCGGGGCACGTGCCGTCGAAGCTCTCCGGAGGGGAGCAGCAGCGTGTCGCGACAGCACGTGCGCTGGCCAACGAGCCGCCCGTCCTGCTTGCCGATGAGCCATCCGGCAATCTCGACCTCGAGACCAGCGAGTTGCTGCATGACGTTCTGTTCAACCTCGTGCGCGATCACGGTACCGCCATGGTCGTCGTGACCCACAACACGAGCCTCGCCGGGCGCACGGATCGGATCTTGCGGCTCACGTCGGGCGTTCTTGAAATGGACGGAATCGATACAAACCTCCGAGCCTGAGGACAACGAGTTGAGACTGCTCTGCGACGACTGCGGCGAAAGCAACGCACAGGTACACTTGACGTCCATCGAGGCGGACGACATGCGCACCCTGAACCTGTGCGTCAGCTGCGCGGCGGCCCGCGGCCTTTCGTCCGAGGAAGCCGAGGAGGCGGGTGCCGGAGGCAAGCCCCCGCTTGTGGACTTCCTGGCCCAGATCGGATCAGCCGGACCGCAGGCACCGGTTCCGGCCGCCCCAGAGCCGTGTCCGTTCTGCGGGATCTCGGCATCCGACTTTCGCAAGGCGGGGAGGGTCGGTTGTTCGCAGTGCTACGTTCACTACGAGACGCAGCTGCGCAGCCTCCTGCGGCGGATTCACGGATCCTCTCAGCACGCCGGCAAGCTGTATCTGAGTGAAGCCTCGGACATCAGCGACCGTCTCGGCCAGATTTCGTCCATGCGACGGCGATTGAAGCGGGCGATAGAGACCGAGGATTTCGAGACGGCCGCTGACCTGCGAGACCGCATCCACGAACTGGAATTGCAGGAATGATTCGCTCGACCGAGCCGGTGGCCGAGCGAGGTCTCGACTGGATCCGGTGTGGAGATGAGGCCGAGATCGTGCTCTCCTCTCGCGTTCGTGTGGCTCGCAATCTACAGGGCATTCCGTTTCCGGGGCGTGCCGGAGCGGAGGAGCGGGCCGAAGTCGTGGAGAGGGTGCGGGCGGCGGCCGATCGGACGGAGCTTCTGGATGGTGGGTGTATCTGGGAGGTCGATTCGCTCGATTCGGTGGATCGAGAGATCCTCGTCGAGCGGCACTTGATAAGCCGGGACCTGTTGAGCGACCGTCGGGGTCCATCGAGCGCCGCCCTGGTGCTGGCAGATGGAAGCTCCTGCGGAGTCATGGTCAACGAGGAAGACCACCTCCGCTTGCAGGCCCTGGTGGGTGGCCTGGAGCTCGATTCGGCATGGCGCCAGGTGGACCGCCTGGACGAGGAAATCGGCGCCGTGCTACCCATGGCTTATCATCACCAGTTCGGCTTCCTCACGGCTTGCCCAACCAACGTCGGGACCGGCCTTCGGGCCTCGGTGCTGATCCACATCCCGGGTCTCGTCCTCACGAAGGAAATCACCAAAGTCCTCGAGGGCATCTCGCAGGTAGGCTTGACGTATCGCGGGCTTTATGGCGAGGGCTCCGAGGTGGTCGGCAACTTCTTTCAGGTCTCCAACCAGACCACGCTGGGCAAGACCGAGGAGGATCTCATCGATCACCTGGATCGGGTGACCCGTAAGGTGATCGAGTACGAGCGCAGCGCGAGAGGCATGCTCCTCACCGAGGCTCCCGCGGTGCTCGAGGACAAGGTGTGGCGCGCGTATGGCATCCTTCGCGCCGCCCGCAGCCTCGGCCTGGAAGAAATGATGAACCTCCTGTCAGGCATCCGACTCGGTGTGTCTCTGAAACTATTGAAATCACCACGGGTAGAGACGCTCAACGAAATCCTGGTGCGTGGACAGGTCGCACATCTCGAGCGCGCCGCGGGCGGAGGTTTGGGCGAGCAAGAGGCGGATGTCTGTCGCGCGACGTTCGTTCGGGATAAGCTAGCCACAGACGAGCGGGACGCTGAGCAGGCACCCGCAGATGGATCCAGCGATACGACGGCGGCCGATGGGTCGCCCTCGGGGGGTTGATGAACTACAACTTCACCGACCGTGTGAGAAAGGTGCTGGCCATGGCGCGCGAGGAAGCCGTGCGCCTCCAGCACGACTACGTGGGGACGGAGCACATCCTGCTCGGCCTGATCCGCGAGGGCGACGGGGTAGCGGCAGAGGTACTGCGCAGCCTCGCGGCTGACCTGGACGAACTGCTCAGGCTCGTCGAGGAGAACGTCCGTCCCGGCAAGGCCTCCGCGTCGATTGGGGAGCTTCCGTACACGACTCGGGCCAAGAAAGTTCTCGAGTACGCCATGGCCGAGGCTCGGGAGCTGAATCACAGCTACGTCGGAACCGAGCACCTTCTGCTCGGCCTCCTTCGAGAGGAGAAGGGACTCGCAGCCAAAGTCCTCGGGGAGCTCGGAATCGGACTCGAGGAAGCGCGGGCCGAGATGCTGAAGCTTCTCGGAAGCGAGGGGGGGGAAGTCGAGCCGGGCAGCGTTCCGGCGCCTGCGGCTCCGCGTGGGGAGTCGAAGTCCAAGACACCTGCGCTGGATCACTTCTGCCGGGATCTCACGGAACTGGCCCACGACGGATCGCTGGATCCGACGATCGGCCGGCAGGCGGAGATCGAGCGCGTGATGGAAGTGCTGTCCCGCCGCAAGAAGAACAACCCGGTCCTCATCGGAGAACCGGGGGTGGGCAAGACTGCGATCGTCGAGGGCCTGGCCCAGAAGATCGATCGTGGCGACGTACCAGACAGCCTGAAGGACCATCGCGTTCTCGCTCTCGACATGGCAGCGGTCATCGCGGGCACTAAGTATCGCGGCCAATTCGAAGAGCGACTCAAGGCCATCGTGAACGAGATCTCCCAGAACGACGGGATCATCCTGTTCATCGACGAGCTGCACACGTTGGTCGGAGCTGGCGCGGCAGAGGGGGCCATAGATGCCTCGAACATGCTCAAGCCGGCCCTGGCACGGGGCGAGCTGCAGTGCGTGGGGGCGTCCACTCTAAACGAATACCGAAAGCACATCGAGAAGGACGGCGCTCTGGAGAGACGGTTCCAGACGGTCATCGTGGAAGCGCCCACGGTCGAAGAGACCCTGGAGATCCTCAAGGGTTTGCGGAAGCACTACGAGGACCACCACAACGTCTCCGTGCCCGACACGTCCCTCGAGGCGGCGGCGAAGCTCTCGGACCGTTACATCACCGACCGATTTCTCCCCGACAAGGCGATCGACGTGATCGATGAAGCGGGGGCGCGCTCTCGGCTGGGTGCTCAGGTCCCACCGCCTGAGGTTCAGAAGCTGCAGGCCGAGATGGATGAGCTCTCGGGACGTAAGGATGAGGCGATCCGGGACCAGGACTTCGAACGAGCCGCCATGCTGCGCGATCGGGAGAAGGAGCTCCAGTCGGAGATCCGGCGTACGAAGGACGAGTGGCAGAAGCAGCAGCGGGAGTTGCGCCCGGTCGTGTCTGAGGAAGAGATCGCTTTCATCGTTTCTCGCTGGACGGGGATCCCCGTCAGCCGGCTCCGTGAGGAGGAGACGCAGCGTCTCCTGAGGATGGAAGAGGAGCTGCACGAGAGCGTCGTGGGCCAGCACGAGGCGATCCAGGCCATCAGCAGGGCCATCCGGCGTACGCGTGCCGGTCTGAAGGACCCCGACCGACCGATCGGATCTTTCGTGTTCTGCGGACCTACCGGCGTGGGTAAGACGGAGCTTGCGCGTCAGCTCGCACGCTTCCTGTTCGCCGATGATCAGGCCTTGATCCGGGTGGACATGTCCGAGTACATGGAGAAGTTCTCGGTGAGTCGGCTGATCGGTGCTCCGCCGGGATACGTGGGCTACGAGGATAGCGGCGCGCTCACGAAGGCTGTGCGCAGGCGGCCCTATTCGGTCGTGCTGCTCGACGAGATCGAGAAGGCACACCCCGATGTATTCAACATCCTGTTGCAGGTCTTCGATGAAGGACGCCTTACGGACAACTACGGTCGAGTGATCGACTTCAAGAATACGGTTCTCATCATGACGTCGAACGTCGGGGCCAGGGAAATCGCCTCGACCTCGAACCTCGGGTTCGAGACGGGTGAATCGGAGCTTCAGTACGACCGTATGGCGGAAAAGGTCAGGGATGAAGTGGACAGGACATTCACCCCGGAGTTTCTCAACCGGCTGGACGAAGTAATCGTCTTCCACCCGCTCTCGAAGGACCAGATCGGTCAGATCGTTCACATCATGTTGAGGGACGTCCAACGGCGCCTCGAGGACGAGGAGTTGACCTTGAACCTGTCGGACGCGGCCGTAGACTTTCTAGTAGACCGCGGATATGATGCCAAATTCGGTGCGCGGCCTTTGAAGAGGACGATTCAGAGGTACATTGAGGACGCGCTTTCAGAGAAAATTTTGATGGCCGAGTTCGCGCCGGGAGACGAGATCGTCGTGGAGGTGGCGAAGGACTCCGAATCCCTGGTCTTCCGGGCGGCATCGCATACATCCGCCAAGTGAAACATAGCCGAATCGCAGTCGGGCTAGCGGCCCTCGCCGTAATGTCGACGGCGAGGGTCGCTCCGTTGTTGGGGCAGGAAGAGCCCCTCAACGTCACCGTCGACAGCATCGTGGTGTCGGGAAACTCCCGTTATTCCGCGGAGGGAATTCAGCGCCTGGCGCAGATCCGCGTCGGGGAGGTCGTCAACGGCCCGGGCATCCAGGAGTCCATCCAGCGCCTGTTCTCCACCGGCGAGTTCTCGGACGTGCGGGTCCAGGTCACTCCGTACACTCCGGCAATCTTTTATATCAACGTGGTCGAGCGACCGATCGTCGGCACGTATCGGTTCGAAGGGCTCGAACACGCCAGTGACGGTACTGTGGTGGACACCGTGGGACTCATTGGCGGAGGGGCGCTCGATCCGGCCAAGGTGGTTCGGGCCCGGGCGCTGATCCTCAAGATGTTGGGCCAGGAGGGCTTTCCACAGGCCACCGTGGACACGGCCCTCGCTCCCGATCCGAGCGGGTTGGACCAGTACGAGCTGACGTTCCTGGTGGACGAGGGGCCTCGCCTGGCCCTGGCCAGGGTGGAGTTCGTCGGAAACGAGGCGCTTACGGACTCCGAGATTCGTGGCTCGATGACCACGAGCGAGGAAGGCTTCCTCTGGTTCAAGCCGGGAGAATTGCACCGGGAGGAGTACCGGACGGACCTCACCGAACGAATCCCGGCACTCTACGGCGAGCACGGCTACATAGATCTCGAGGTCCTCGGCGACACGATCGTGGTGGACGACGCCACGGGTAAGGGACGGGTCGAGATCCGGGTTCGCGAGGGCCCCCAATACCTGGTGCGGTCGTTCGAAATCGAAGGCAATCGGCGGTTCCCGGCATCGCAATTGGGAGAGTACTACCCGCCCGTGCGGGACGGCGAGCTGTCCCCGGAGCGGCTGGAGGCGGGCGACCTTCCGCCCTTCGACGAGACAGCTTTCGGGCAGGCCACGATGGACATCGCCGATCTGTACCGTGACGCCGGCTACCTGCAGGTCCAGGTCAGGCCGGAGGTGATCAGACACCTGCCTGAGACTCCCGGCGCCAAGCCCACCGTCGATGTAATCCTGCAAATCGTTGAGATGAATCCGGCTTACATTCGCACCGTCTCGATCGTCGGCAACGACTACACGCACGACCGAGTGATACGCAAGATTCTCCTGACTCTCCCGGGTGACATCTACTCCCAGCAGCGCTTGATCCAGAGCGTCCGAAACATCCAGTCGCTCGGCTTCTTCGAGACGCTGCCGCCGGACGAGGCCATCCAGATCAACCCGCGAGATGACGGAGACATCGATATCGTCTATCGTGTCCAGGAAAAGCAGACGGGCAACGTCAACTTCGGAATGTCCGCCGCCGCCGCGACGGGCCTCGCCGGGTTCATCGGCTATGACCAGCCCAACCTGTTCGGCCAGGCCAAGATCGGGCATTTTCGCTGGTTGTTTGGCGCCCGCACTCAGGACATCGAGCTCAGCTACACCGATCCGGAGATACTCGGGACCACCAACAGTGCGACGATAGGTGTGCAGAGCTCTCGCGATCAGTTTCAGACCTTTGATCTTGGCATCCGGCGGAAGACCGGTGGATTCCTGGAGTTCGGCATTCCCGTGGCCCGACAGCGGGTCCGCTCCGTGCGGCTGTTCGTGGGCTATTCGCTGTTTGCGGAGGACGTCAGCGATCTCGATGCCTTCGGACTCGGACCTGACGCCTCCGGGTTGATCACGAACGGGACGCGCAGCACCGTATCTCTTCGACTGGTGCGGGATACCCGCGAGGGCGGACTCTTCCCGACGGGAGGGAACCGGAATCAGATCTCCTACCGGAAGACCGGAGGTTGGTTGGGCGGAGACGGTAACTACAACAAGTGGGATCTCGACAGCGACTGGTTTTCACGAGTCGCTTCGATTGGCGGAGGACCGGGAAAGGTCCCGATCGAACTCGTAGCTGGCCTCAACTTCAAGGCAGGGCTGGTATTCGGACAGAACCCCTTCTACGTCGAGCGCTATTTCGTCGGTGGCACTCAGGTAGGACAGCGCGTCCGGGGCTACGAGGAAGCGACGATTACACCTCAGGGGCACATCCCGAGGAACGCACCGGTGAACAGCCTGGCCCGCGTCGGCGAAGCCTACTTCACGACCTCGGCCACGCTCGGGCTCAAGCTGACCGACAATATCTTCGCCAGCACGTTCGTGGACGCGGGAAACCTGTGGTCCACGTCCTCGGAGTTCAATCCGACGGATCTCTTGGTCGGCGCCGGAGTAGGGTTGAGCTTGGTGACACCCTTCGGCCCCGTCGGGCTTGATTACGCCTACGGGTTCGATCGGCGAGACGTGCTGGGACGGCCAGACCCAGGCTGGCAACTCCATTTCAGGTTCGGGCAGTTGTTCTGACGCACAACATGATCGACGAAGACAATCAAGTCTATTGGAAGGAGACGGACGATATGGCTCAGACACGTTGGTTTGCCCTCGGGACGATTGCGCTGGCGCTGGTCGCCCAGGATGCCCTGGCTCAGGGAACGCCGGCCGCCGGGACGCCCGTCGTCTACGTGCGCGGGCAGGTGATCCTGCAGGCTGCGCCCGGTGCGGCGGAAGCGGCACGCACCTTCGAGCGCGAGTTGGCGGACATGCGCACGCAACTCCAGGAGCAGGCCGCGGTGGTCGACTCGATGCTGCAGGATTATCAGCGTCAGGAAGTACTCCTGAGCCCGCAGGCGAAGGACCAGAAGCAGCAGGAGATCGTCAACCTCCGGAACCAGCTGCAGCAGCGACAGGGAGAGATGGACACTGAGGCCCAGCAGCGGCAGCAGGAGCTCCTGGGGCCCATCCTCGAGGATGTGAGCAGCGTCATCGAGGCAGTGCGCTCAGAGAACCGTTACGCGATCGTACTCGACGCTTCCAAGGAAGGTCTGGTGGCTGCGGACACCACGCTGGACATTACGGATACGATTCTCTCGAGACTCGGTGCGACGGCGCCTCCTCCCGCGCCGGCAGGCGGAGCGGTTCCGCAACAGTAGGCTGCTGAAGGGAGGAGCCGGGAGGGCATACCGTTCCGGCTCCTCCTTTCATGGCTTTTCGCGGCCGTCCCCCGGTGGGGCGGCCCGCGTGGGAATGTCAAATGACCGCATTTACAGTGCAGCAGCTCGCGGACCTGGTGGCGGGGACGGTGGAAGGCGACCCGTCCCGACGCGTCGAGGGCGTGGCCTCAGTCGATCGCGCGGGCCCGACGGACTTGACGTTCATCATGAACCAGCGCAATGCACGCCGTCTGAGGGAGGGGGCCGCGGGGGCCTGTCTGGTGACCCCCGACCTCGACCTGGATGCCAACGGGACGGTCTGCATCAGGGTCGAGAACCCGGAGCTGGCCTTTACTCGGCTTCTCGATGTGTTCCATCCTGAGCATCGACCCGATCCTGGAATCCACCCCACGGCAATCGTCGGGCGCGGCACGCGCATCGGGAGTGGTGCGGCCGTGGGTCCGTACGTCACCATCGGCGACAATTCAGTGATCGGGGGCGGGAGTCAGATAGGTCCGCACACCCACATCGATGACGACGTGGTCATCGGACAGGATTGTCGCGTCGGTCCCGGTTGCACCATCCTGCATGACACGAGAGTCGGAGATCGGGTGCGCCTGTATACGGGCGTGCGACTGGGAGTTGACGGGTTCGGCTATACACCGGGTGCGGCCGGGCTCACCCGCATTCCGCAGGTTGGCCGCTGCCTGATCAATGATGATGTCGAGATCGGAGCCAACAGCACCGTGGACCGGGGAGCCCTCGGCGACACGATCATCGGGCGGGGAACCAAGATCGACAACCTTGTGCACGTGGCGCACAACGTGACCATAGGCGAAGACTGCATAGTGGTCGCGCAGGTGGGCATCGCGGGCAGCGTGGACGTCGGGACCGGCTCGAAGCTGGGAGGGCAGGCAGGCATCGCGGGCCACCTCACGATTGGCCCGGGCGCTAAAATCGGCGCACAAGCCGGTGTGATCGGAGATGTGCCTGCAGGTGGCGTCTATTCGGGCTACCCGGCGCGCCCTCACCGGGAAGCGCTTCGGGCGAGTGCGGGCTCGCTTCGCCTGCGCGAAGTTCTCCAACGCCTCGCCGAGCTCGAGCGGCGCCTCGAAGGGGAGGGCGAATGAACGAGTCCGGTGGGCGCGCGCAGCGGACCCTCGGCTCAGAGGTGACCCTCGAGGGGACGGGGCTGCACACGGGGCGTCCCGTGCGGGCTACGCTCAAGCCCGCAGATCCTGGAACGGGCCTGGCCTTTCGCCGGATCGATCTCGAGGACAGTCCTCTCCTCCAGGCGACGGTCGACAGTGTCGCCGGTACGTCCTGGGAAACGGTGCTCGGGCAGGGAGAGGCGCGGGTGGGCACCATCGAGCACCTTCTCGCACCTCTGACGGTCTTCGGAATCGACAACCTCGAGATCCTGCTCGAAGGTCCCGAGCCGCCTGCCCTCGACGGCAGCGGTCGGGAATGGTGTTCGCTGATTCAGGAGGCGGGGGTCACTGAGCAGGAGGGCTCGCAGGCCAGCACGGTCACTGTCCGGGAACCTTTCATGGTTCGGGAGGGCGACTCCACGTATACGGTCGCGCCGCATGACGGCTATCGCGTCACCGCGGTGATAGACTTCGAACACCCGGCCATCGGGCGACAGTCGGTGACGGTCGAGATCGAGCCCGAGAGCTTCTGCGGCGAGATCGCTCCGGCACGAACCTTCGGCCTCGAGAGCTGGAGGGAGATGCTCCACGCGAAGGGCCTGGCACTCGGGGCTACGCTGGAGAATACGATCGTCGCGACGGAGGACGGTCTTGCCGAGGGCACCGAGCTCAGATTCCCGGATGAGTTCGTGCGGCACAAGATTCTCGATCTCGTGGGAGATCTGGCGCTGGTCGGAGCTTCGATCCGTGGGCACATCATCGCGGAGAGGCCGAGCCACCGCGGGAACGTGGCCGTGGCTCGTCGCCTGCGGAACATGCTTGCCCGCAGAGAGGATGGTGGCCCGATCCTCGACATTAATCGAATCCTCGAATACATACCGCACCGCTATCCGTTTCTTCTTATTGACCGTGTCCTCGAGTTCGAAGGCGGGAAGCGGATTCTCGGGTTGAAAAACGTCACGATCAATGAGCCGTTCTTCCAGGGCCACTTCCCTGAGCATCCGATCATGCCGGGCGTCCTGATCGTGGAGGCTATGGCGCAGGCCGGGGGATTACTCCTGATGAACGAATTCGACGACCCGCAGTCGAAGGTTGTCTACTTCATGTCCCTGGATGACGTCAAGTTCCGTCGCCCCGTGATCCCGGGCGACCAGCTTCTGTTCGAGCTCCGGATGCTTCAGCTCCGAGGACGCACGTGTCGTATGCAGGGCGAGACCCGTGTCGGAGGCGACGTGGTTGCCGAAGCCACCATGATGGCGAGAGTGGTGGACAAATGACCGAACAGCAGACCGCGGTCCCCCAGTCGATTCACGCGACGGCCATAGTGCATCCCGAAGCTCATGTTCCGGAGTCCACATCGGTGGGCCCGTATTCGATCATCGGCCCCGGGGTCACGATCGGGGAACGAGTCACGATTGGCTCGCATGTGCTCATCGAGCGGGACACTTCCGTGGGTGACGACACGCAGGTCTTCAAGGGAGCCGTTCTCGGCACCGACCCGCAGGATCTGAAATACGCCGGTGAGGCGACGACCCTCGCCGTGGGAAGCCGGACGACGATTCGAGAATACGCCACGCTGAATCGTGGCACGATCGATTCGGGAACGACGGTGGTCGGAGACGACTGCCTCATCATGGCATACGCCCACGTCTCGCACGATTCGCGAGTGGGGAACCACGTGATCCTGGCGAATTCCGCCAATATGGGCGGGCACGTGATCATCGAGGATTGGGCGATAGTCGGAGGAGTGACGGCCATCCATCAATTCGTGCGCATAGGGTGTCACGCGTTTGTCGGAGGGGGCTCGAGGCTGCCGCAGGACGTAGTTCCATACGTGATGGTCGCCGGCAGTCCGTGTGCTGCCTACGGTCTGAATATCGTCGGTCTCAGGCGCAGGGGATTCCAGAGGGAGGCGATCCGACAGATCAGGGAAGCCTACCGGCTCGTGTATCAATCCGAGCTGAACGTTTCCCAGGCTCTCGATCAGCTCGAGGCCCGGGATGACCTCCGACCCGAGGTCGAACACATGATCTCGTTCATCCGTTCGAGCGAGCGCGGCATCACGACATGAGCCCCCTGAGGGTCGGAGTGCTCGGTGTGGGCCGCCTCGGATCGGCGCACGCGCGAATCGTCGGCGAAATTCCGGACTGCGAGCTCGTTGGCGTGGCGGACATCGACGCCGATCAGGCCCGGAACGTCGCGAATCGGTTGTCCGTGCAAGCGCTCGATGCATCCGATCTGGCCACCCGGTGTGACGCAGTGGTCGTCGCAGTCACCACCACCGCCCACCACGCCGTCGCTCGCATGGCGCTGGAAGCCGGCTGCCATGTCCTGGTGGAAAAGCCGCTCACGCCGACTCTGGCCGAAGCAGACGACCTGGTCCAGACGGCGGACCGGCTGGGCCTGTTCCTGGCCGTCGGACATGTCGAGCGTTACAACGCCGCCATCCGGGAGCTACGTCCGCTCCTGCGAGACCCCCGGTACATCGCGTCGCAGCGCCTCGCCGTATTCCAACCGCGCGGAACGGACGTTCCGGTGATGCTGGACCTGATGATCCACGATATCGACCTGGTCCTCGGTCTGGTCGAAAGTCCGGTCGAGTCCGTCGATGCAGTGGGCATTCCCGTCCTGACAGACTCGGTGGACATGGCGAGCGCGAGGATTCGATTCGCCAACGGCGCCTGCGCCGACATCAGCGCGAGCCGTGTCTCCACCGAACGCACCCGGGTCCTGAGGCTGTTCCAGCCCTCAGGCTACTTCAGCCTCGACCTGGCGAGCGGGGAAGGCGAGTATCTGCGACGGCGTGGCGGATTAGAGTTGGAGGATCTCGCCCGAAGGCGTGACGTCGGGCAGGTCTCTCTGTCCGACATCGTCGAGCGGGTGCCCATCCGCGGAGATGACGCCGAGCCGCTTCGCCTGGAACTGGAAGCGTTCTTCGGAACGGTACGCGGTACTGGAGGCGAAAGCGTGTCGGCGGCAGAAGGACGAGCAGCTCTGGAGATTGCCCTGCGAATCGAGAACGAGATCGAGGGATCGGCCTATGTCTCTGCACAAGATCCGCGAGGAACGTAAGAAACTGGGATCCGGGGCCAAGCGCGGCCCGCGGACCGTGACCCTCGTGATCCTCCTGATCCTGGTGATTCTGCTAATGGGCTACCTGAATCGGTTTGTCTAGCCGAGCGGTCTTTCTGGCGGCGGGCGAACAGTCGGGTGACCTGCACGGTGCGGAGCTCGCCCGGGAGCTGAAGCTGCGCATGCCGGGCGTGCGCCTGTACGGCCTGGGCGGGAGCCTGATGGCCGCGGAGGGCGTGGAGTTGCTGGCCGATCTAGACCGGCTGGCGGTCCTGGGCTTCTCGGAGGTCGTGCGCCACCTGCCCGACCTGGCGAAACTGCGGAGGGAGGTCCGGCGCTTCCTGATCGAGCAGGGCATCGATCTCCTCGTGCCGATCGACTACCCAGGGTTCAACCTGCCCCTGGCGAGGTTCGCCCACCGCAACGGAATTCGCGTCCTCTACTACATCGCCCCGCAGGTCTGGGCATGGCACGAGTCGCGGGCTCGAAAGCTGGGCGAGGACGCAGATCTCGTGTGTGTCGTCCTTCCTTTCGAAGCCGAGCGACTGGATCGCTGGGGGGTGCGCACCCGCTTCGTGGGTCACCCTCTCCTGGATCGCGCTTCTTCCTCCGCACCGGTGGTAGAGGAGCCCAAGCATCCCCGCTTGGGGATCTTTCCCGGCTCCCGCGTGCAGGAGGTGAGGCGTCTGCTTCCCACGTTCCTCGAGGCAGGGCGCATGGTTCGCGCTCGCTTGCCTGACCTCGAGCTCCAGGTGGCCCGGGCACAGGACCTTCCCCCCGACGCCTACCAGGGTCTCGGCGAGGCGCAGCTGGTCGATCCAGCGACCGCACTGCGAACGGTGGATGCGGCGATCACGAAGTCCGGCACCATCACTCTGCAGCTGGCGCTGGCCGGGGTTCCCATGGTGGTGGCCTACAGGGTGAGTCCAATCACGTATACCATCGCCCGCCGCCTGGTCAGAGTCGACCACATAGCACTCGTCAATCTGGTCGCCGGACGGCGGGTCGTTCCCGAGTTCATCCAGGGCGAGGCGACCCCAACCGCACTCGCCGCACACGTAGCGAGTCTGCTCGACCCGGAAGCGCGCGAGCGGTGGGAGCAGGTCGAGGATCTTGGGGAGGTACGTGATCGTCTCGGGGCTCCCGGAGCAGCCGGGAGGGTTGCAGATGAGTGCGTTCTCCTGCTATCGGGACGGAGCTGACCGTGAGGCCCGACCCCGCTCTACTGGCCGCCACACACCTGGGGCCCCACTTCCTGACTGCCCTCGGGCGTTCCTGGCGGTTCCGCCAGGTCGACTCGAAGGGGGACCCCGTCGATATCCGCTACCGGGCCGGAGCCGCAATCTACGCCCTGTGGCATTCGCAGCAGCTGCCCCTCACGCTCAGGCACCGAAGAGAGAACATCGCGGTCATCGTGAGCCAGCACCGCGACGGGGAGATCATCTCCCGCATGGTCCAGGCTATCGGCTACCGCACGATCCGCGGCTCGAGTACGCGCGGCGGATCTGCTGCGCTTCACGAATTCGTGCGGGCAGCCTCGGAAGGACACTCCCTGGCGATCACCACCGATGGCCCGCAGGGGCCACCCCGGCAATGCAAACCGGGAGTGATCCTGGCCGCATCTCGCACCGGTCTGCCGATTGTGCCGACAGCGGCGGCTCCGGTCCGAGCGTGGACGTTCGACAGCTGGGACCGGTTCTGTGTACCGAGGCCTGGATCGATCGTCTACCTGACGTATGGGGACCCGATCGTCGTCCCCTCGAGCCTGGCCGACGAGTCGGTCGCAGAATGGCGGCTTAGGGTCGCCCTGTCTCAACAGGAAGCCACGGAAGTGGTAGAGAAGGCCGCAGCGCGGGCGAGGAATGAGTAACGTGAATCCCGTCGCTGCGCTGGCTCGAAGCGTCGAGGCGCACGTACGAGAGGCGTGGGCCGAGCGGCCGGGCGGAGCTCTGCGACTCGCCGCTGCCGGCTTCGCCACCGCAGCGGGAGTACGCAACCTCCTGTACGATTCGGGAATCCTGGCCAGTCGCCAGGCGCCGGTCCCGATCGTCTCGGTGGGGGGACTCACGGTCGGCGGATCCGGGAAGACCCCGATCACGGCGGACATCGCTGCGCGCCTGAGCGCAGCGGGAATTCCGACGGCCGTCGTGACTCACGGCTTCGTGGACGAGATGGACGCGCATCGAAAGCTCTCTCCCGAGTGCCGGGTGTACGGAGGTGCGGATCGTCTCCGTTTGGCGACGATGGCAGCCGAGGAAGGTGCGCGGCTCGTCATCCTCGACTCCGGCTTCCAGCACCGACGCCTGCACCGGGACCTGGACATCCTGACAGTCGACGAGCGGACCCTCGGTCTCCGGCTGGCTCATCTCCCCGCGGGACCGTACCGGGAGGGCCTGGAGTCGTTGGCACGAGCCGACATGGTCGTGAGGGTTCGACGTGACCTTCCGGAATCGGACGGGCAACGCGAGGCGATATCATCGGGGCCGGCCGCCGGTCGATCTCTGGCGGATCGTCTGGCTGAGCTACCCGGATCGCCGCCTTTCGTGGCGGCCCGTATTCGACCGGGCTCCGCGGTGGCCGCGAACGAGGCCGCTCGAGGCGTGCCTGACCCTACCCCGGCCCTCGCCGTGGCGGGCATCATGTGGCCCGAGGTATTCTTTGCGCAGGCGAAGATGGCCACCGCGAGCGTGCGCGAGTCCGTGGCCCTTGCCGATCATGCTCGCTTCGGAAATGCGCTGGCCGACTCCCTGCGAAAGCGAGCCGGCGAGTCAGGAATCATCTGCACGCTCAAGGATGCGATGAAACTGGTGCGCGCGGTCGGCGACGACGTGCCCGTCTGGTACCTCTCGGAAGAGGTCGAGTGGGAGCGAGCGGACGCAACGCCGATCCCCGTCCGGGCAGCTCTGGCTCTCGTGTCCATGCAGGCTCTTCACTCTGACCGCGAAGGCCCATCATGAGCGCGTCACAGAGAATTCGTACCGAAATTCTCGTCGTGGGATCGGGTATCGCGGGTCTCACCTTCGCGCTCAAGGCATCGCGGTACGCGGACGTTCTGGTAGTAACGAAGAAGGAGCGACTCGAGTCGAACACGAACTACGCGCAGGGGGGGGTGGCCGCCGCGTTTGCTCCCGACGACTCGCCCGAACTGCACGTCGTCGACACCCTGGTCGCGGGAGCCGGGCTGTGTCATCGTCGCGCGGTGGAAGAGCTGGCCCGTGAGGGCCCCGAGCGAGTTCGGGAACTCATCGACTGGGGCGTCCAGTTCAGCAGGGAAGACGGGCGCGTGGCCCTCGGCCGAGAGGCAGGACACAGCGTGAGGCGGATTCTCCATGCCGCGGACCTGACAGGCCAGGAGATTGAACGTGCCCTTCTGGCGGCCTTAGCGGCGGAGCCGAGGATTACTCTGCTGGAGGATCACTTCGTCTGGTCGCTGGCCACTGCTACAGACCCGACCGGGACCCGCGTTCGGTGCGCTGGAGGACTTGTCCTCGACGTGCATGAAGCCTGCTGGAAGACGATCGACGCCAGGGCGGTGATGCTGGCGGCTGGAGGGACAGGATACCTCTATCGCCATACAACGAACCCGGACATCGCTACAGGAGACGGTGTCGCCCTGGGGTACGAGGCCGGTGCCGCCGTCGCGAACCTCGAGTTCGTGCAGTTCCACCCCACGGCCATGTACCCCGCCGAGGCGCGAGCCCAGCTCGTATCCGAAGCAGTACGCGGTGAGGGCGCCGTGCTTCGGACGCGGGACGGCAGGGAGTTCATGCCGGGCTATCATCCGGCGGGATCACTTGCCCCCAGGGACGTCGTGGCGAGGGCGTGCGACGCCGAAATGAAGAAGTCGGGTGACGCGTGCGTGTTGCTCGATCTCTCATCGATCGACCCGGACGTAGTTGAACGCCGCTTTCCAAGTATCGTTCGGGAGTGTTCGGAACGGGGAATCGACCTGCCGGGTGATGCCATTCCGGTGGTCCCGGCCGCGCACTACCAGTGTGGTGGCCTCCTGGCGGATTGGGACGGGCGCACGTCTCTCACCGGTCTGTACGCCGCCGGAGAGATCGCGTGCACGGGAGTGCACGGGGCCAACAGACTTGCTTCGAACTCTCTGCTCGAAGCGCTCGTGTACGCGCACAGGGCTTCCGTCCGTCTGGCCTCCGATCTTCGGACGCTGCCCGAGATTCCCGGGACGGACTGGGAGCTTCCGGACCTCCGCACGGGCGGACGGGATGCGGGCGACGTGGAAAGACGCATCCGCGATCTCATGTGGGAAAACGTCGGTATCGTACGATCCGACGAGAGACTGGAGGCCGCCAGGGAAGAGATCGACGTTCTCTCCCGTCGATCCCTCAGCCGCGACGGCACGGGGCCAGGGGCCATGCATACGCGCCAGGTCGAATTCATGCGCGACGTATCTGCCCTGATCGTGCGGTGCGCCCAGCGGCGCCGCGAGAGCCGGGGTCTGCACTTCACCGAGAGTCATCCGCGGCGGGACAACGAGCACTTTCTGAGAGACACGGTGCTGGCCCGATGAGCGGTGCAAGCGATCTATGAGGTTACTCGTGCTTGCCGTAGGGACGCCTCGGGATCCGCACATGGCCTCGCTGATCCGCGACTACGAAGCTCGGGCCGGCCGGTATTTCCGTTTCGAAGCGCTCGAAGTGGCGGCGGCAGCCGGAGTGGGCAGCTTGGCCGCGAAGGTGCGGGCGCGCGAAGCGGAGAGCCTTCGAAAGCGCCTGCTCCCGGAGCTCGAGACCTGGGCCCTCACGCGAGATGGAACGCAAGCCAGTTCCCAGGATCTGGCCGACACGCTCTCGAACCTGGCAACATACAGTCGCCCCGGCATCGCGTTCTTGATTGGAGGGGCGTTCGGACTGGACGCCGCCCTGCTGCGGGAGTGCTCTCGGCGCATGTCGCTCTCTCGCATGACCTTGCCGCACGACATGGCGCGGCTCGTACTTGCGGAACAGATCTATCGTGCCGGCACGATCGCGAGCGGTCAGCCGTATCACAAAGGAGGGTGATGGTGTCCGGCTCCCCCCCGGTACGTGAGTGGTTTCGGGACTGGTTCGGCGAGGAATACCTGGCCCTGTACCCGCATCGGGACGAGAAAGAGGCCCGGGATGCGGTGAACCTGTTCCGCCACGTCTACTCCGGAGCACCCGGGGCGCGGCTCCTGGACCTGGCTTGCGGGGCCGGCCGCCACTTGCGTGAGCTGAGAACTGCCGGATTCGACGCGACGGGGCTCGATCTATCCAGCACCCTGTTGCGATCCGCTCGTTCGGATGGTCAGGCGGATCTGCTGGTGCAGGGAGATATGCGCCGGCTTCCGTTCGCTCGAGGCTCCTTCCGCGGGCTGACCAGCTTCTTCACCTCGTTCGGGTATTTCGCGGATCCGTTGGACGACGGGGATGTGCTTCGCGAGATCTCTCGGGTGTTGTGCCCGGGCGGCATGTTCATGCTCGACTTTCTCAATGCCGCGCGGGTCCGGGCCGAGCTCGTGGCGGAGGACTCTCGCGAGGTGAACGGGAATCGTATTGTGCAATCGCGGAGGATCTCCGAGGACGTCGTCGTGAAGCGAATACGTGTCCAACCGATCTCCGGGGGGGCGTCGCGGGATTTCGAGGAGCGGGTTCGTCTCTACTCTCCGCAGGAGCTGGCGGCCCTGCTCTCCGACGTCGGCCTCGTCACCGAGCATCGGTTTGGGGACTACGAGGGAGCGGACTTCGTCCCGGAGTCCCCCCGCCTGATTCTGGCCGGTGGTCTGCACACGCGCGAGGAGTCGATCTCGTGACTCGATTGCACTTCGAACCGGAAGGAATCGCCTCCCCCGAGGGGCTCGTGTCGGATCTGCTGGAGGGCGAACCGCTCGCCCTGGGCCTGTTTCCCACCGTCGCTTTCCAGCGGCCCGCGGCGCTGCGGGACGTGACGGGGCCTCCTGGATCCCCCCTGAGTGCTGCGCCGTTCCATTGTCCGTCACCCCAGGCGAGTGAGCGATTGGAGCGAGTGCTCGCGGGCGGGGGCCTGGTCGTGACCACGGGGCAGCAGCCGCAGCTGTTCGGTGGACCGCTGTACGTGCTCTACAAGGCTCTGACCGCCGTACGGGCGGCCATGGATGTCGAACGCCGGCTCGGCAGTCCGTGCCTGGCCGTGTTCTGGGTCGCCGCGGACGACCACGATTGGGAAGAGGTAGCCTCCGTCGGATACCTGGACCGGGAGCAGGAATGGCGTCGGCTAGCCGTCTTGGCGTCGCCTGAGCGGGCCGGGCGCCCGGTCGGTCCTTCGCCGCTTCCGCCCGAGATCCTGGATCGAACCCGGGAATTCGTTGCAGCCATTGAGGTCCACGAGGAGGGGCAGAATTGGCTGGAAATCCTGAGAGAGCAGTATGTCCCCGGCCGCTCGTTCACCGATGCCTTCATCGGCACGGTCGCGCCGTGGATGGGCAGACTGCCGATTGCCTTTCTCGATTCGGCTCACCCGGAGATGAGACGCGCTGCGTCACCGCTCGTGCACAGGGTCATCGAGGAGCGGGGTACCGTGGACGACGCGCTCGAGAGAGGGACCGCTGCGGTCACCGACGCCGGCTATAGAGCGCAGCTCACGCATCTCGGCGGCAGCCTGCCGCTGTTTCGCGAAGCGAGGGGAGGCAGATTCCGCCTGCGAGGGACGTCCGGCCCCGTTCAGATCGACGGCGAGGAGTCGAGGTCGGTGTCCGACCTGGTGGATGAGGCGGCGTCCCAGCCCGAACGATTCAGCCCCTCCGCCGCCCTCCGTCCGGCCCTGGAGTCCTGGCTCCTCCCGGTGCAGGCCACGGTCCTCGGGCCCGGGGAGATGGCCTACTGGGCTCAGCTCGGTCCTGCGTTCGAGGTGCTCGACGTGCCGATGCCCGCCATCCTGCCACGCGACTCGTGGCGGGTGGTGGAGCCACGCGTCGCCCGGCTCCTCGCGAAGACCGGATTCACCGCAGACGATCTTCGCGACGGCGGTTCTGCGGCCGCAGCGGACCTGGTGGAGCGGAGCCGGCCGCGGTCGGTGGAGGAATCCCTTCGACGCCTCGAGGACCAGGTGAACGGTAGATTCACCAACCTGGATGAGACGGTGGCGAGCGACCTGCCCGGGCTCCGGCCCGCCGTCGGCAAGAGCCGGAGCCATGTTCTCTCCAGTCTTCAGTCCCTGCGCAAGTCACTGGACCGCATGACCCGAGACCGTGAGCAGACGAAGCTCGGCCAGCTCCGACGCGCTGCTGCCAACCTGTATCCGAACGGGAAACCGCAGGAACGGTCTCTGGCCACCTATGTCTACCTGGCGCGGCAAGGAGTCGGCATTCTGGAAGCCGCTCGCGCGGCGGCTCGCCTGCCACCGCAGGAGGAAGGGTCGTCCGGGGACGGCGTTGCTGGCGGTACTGCCGCGGAGTAGGTTAGCCAGCGTTCGGTCGCCGCGGTGTTTGGCGCGGCATTCCGTCTGACTCTCGACAGGTGGTGGGCGTGCATTGGGCCGTAATCATCGGTCTTGTCCTCATGATTCCGATCCTCGCGATCGTGCTGGATTCATCCGTGGGGCAGGCACTGGCGAACCGCATCGCCCGGGGCGCAGAGGAAGGTAAGTCCCCCGAGATCGAGTCCCGAGTTGGCGAGCTGGAAGCGGAAGTGAAGTACCTGAGCGAGAGCATGGAGAGTCTCCGGGAGGAGACGGAGTTCGTGCGTCGACTCATCGAGGGGGCCGACGAGGGCGGCGCTGCCCGCCTCGGGCCGGGTGACTGACAGGCTGCCTGCCGCTAATGACTCTTCCGGTCTCCCGCCCCGGGAGCACCGGCTGATGTCATCTCGCTTCCGACCGGCGACGGCCGTCGCCTCGGGAATCCTGCTGAGTCGGCTGACGGGCCTGGCTCGCGACGTAGCCGTCGCGGCATTCCTGGGCACCAACCTGCTGGCCGATGCGTACTGGGCCGCGATCAAGATTCCCAACATCATCCGCAATCTCCTCGGTGAGGGAACCCTCTCCGCAGCCTTCGTACCCGTGTACTCGGAATCGCTGCAGACGCATGGAGAGTCGTCTCCCCAGGCCGCCAGGCTGGCATCTTCGGTGCTCGGAATCGTACTGACCGCGGCCGTGCTACTGAGCACCCTCGGCGTCATCCTCGCGCCATGGATCACCGACCTCGTGATGTTCGGTGCCGGCGACGAGCCCCGTCGGATCACCACCGAGCTGGTGCGTATCCTGTTCCCGATGTCCGGGATCCTGATCGTGGGGGCGTGGTTTCTGGGGGTCCTCAACAGCCACGGGAAGTTCTTCCTTCCCTTCGTGGCGCCCACGATCTGGAACGTGTGTCAGATCGTCGGCCTGTTCGCCGCGCGGGCCGCAGGTAGCGACCAGTTCGCCCATGCCCTGGCGTGGTCCGCGCTCGTGGGAAGCGTGCTTCAGGTCGCGATCCAGGTCCCCGTCGCTCGCCGCCTCGTCGGATCCCTCCGCCCGAAGGCGTCCTGGAGCTGGGAGCCGGTTCGACGCGTGGCACGCAACACGTTGCCCGTGATCTCGAGCCAGGGAATCTTCCAGATCTCGACATTGGTGGATATTTCCCTGGCTACTCTGGTGGGAACCAGCGCGATGTCGGCGTTGGGGTACTCCCAGCGCCTGATGTATCTCCCGATCAGCCTCTTCGGAATCGCCGTCGCGGCAGCCGCCCTCCCTGACATGTCCAGGGAGGCCACTGCGGCTCGACTGAAGCCGCGCCTGGTGAACGGGTTCTTCCAGATTCTCTTCTTCGTGCTCCCCGCCGCGGTGTGCTTCCTGATCTTCGGAGACCTGATCGTTCGGGTGGTCTACCAGCGCGGCGCATTTTCCGAGACGAGCACGGTTCTCGTGGCGGCAGTGCTCGGAACCTACGCCCTCGGGCTGGTCGCCTCCAGCTCCCAGAAGCTGTTCGCCAGTGGCTTCCACGCCCTCCAGGACACCCGCACCCCGATGCTGCTCGCGGCGGTGTCCGTCACGATCGGCATCGGCCTGGCAATCGCCTTCACGCTCGTCGCCCGGTCTCGCCTACCGGTCGCCTACCGGCCGTACGCTGCGATGGGAATTGCGTTGGGCGGGGCGATCGGAGCGTGGGTCAATTTCCTCCTGTTGTGGACGTTTCTGGGACGAAAGCTTGGGGGTCTGTTCGACGGGCAGGCGTTGAGGGCCGCGGGACGCCTGGCCGCAGCCGCCGGCCTGGCGGCAGTCGCCGCAATGGCCACCCGCGCGTGGATCGGGGGAGACTGGCAGGGCGCCGGCTTCCTCCAAGATCTGGGCCTCCTGCTGCTCCTCCTTGCTTCCGGGGCCGTGCCATACCTCCTCATTGCGCGCCGCCCCCCGGTCGTACTGCCGGAGGAAGGTCGGTCGGGTGAGCGCTGAGCGGCTCGAAGCGGAGCTGAAGGCTCTCCCCAATCGTCCCGGAGTCTACCTGTTTCGTGGTGACGGCGGAGAGATCCTGTACGTCGGCAAGGCGAGCTCGCTCCGGAGCCGGGTGCGCAGCTACTTCGGTCGGGGAGGCGACCGGTCGTTCAAGCTGCGCGAGCTTTCGCGCCGCACGGAATCCGTGGAGACGTTCGTCGTGGGATCATCCGCAGAGGCCCTTCTTCTCGAATCGAACCTCATCAAGGAGCACGCACCGAAGTTCAACATCCAGCTCAGGGACGACAAAACGTTTCCGTACGTCAAGGTGACCGTGCACGAGCCGTTTCCGCGGGTCCTGGTCACCCGGCGCCTCGTACGGGACGGATCGCGTTACTTCGGTCCTTTCACGGACGTCGGGGCCATGCGGCGCGCCCTGAGGATGATCCGGCACATGTTTACGGTGCGAAGCTGCCATTACGACCTTCCGCGCGATGCCCCGGACCGGCCGTGTCTCGATTTCTTCATCGATCGGTGCCGGGCCCCATGCGTGGGGCGGCAGACACAGGCCGAGTACCGTGAAATGATTGAGCGGATCCTGAAGATCCTCTCCGGACAGACGGGCCGCCTCAGGCGAGAGGTCCAGAACCAGATGCGGGAGGCCGCCGAAGGACTCGACTTCGAACGGGCAGCCGAGCTGCGCGACGTACTCCGCGGCCTCGAGTCTCTGCACAAGCGTCAGACCTCGATCGACTTCAGAGGCGGTGACCGGGACGTCCTGGGTATCTCGCGGAACGCGGACTGGGCCTGCTGCATCTTCCTGCGGGTGCGGGAAGGGAGGCTGCTGGGACGGGACGTTCATTTCCTTCAGATCGGCCAGGGAGTGGACGACCTGTCGGCTCTTACGTCAGCGGCGATCAAGGGTGTGTATCTGAGGCGGGACGATCTCCCGGCCGAGCTGGTGGTCCCGGCCGACTTCGAGGATCGCGAACTGGTCGAGTCGGTGCTGTCCGAGCAGCGGGGTTCCACCTTTCGCATCCGGGTGCCCCAGCGTGGCTTGAAACGACGACTCGTGGAGCTGGCGGAGGGGAACGCGAGTCACATCCTGGCGGAGCGAGCGCAAAGTGATGAAGAAGGGTCCGAAACGACGGCGGCGCCACCGGCAGCGCGGGAACTGGCAGTGGCTCTCGGCCTGGAGTTCCCTCCCCGTGACCTCACTTGCTTCGACATCTCGACCCTGAGCGGCCGGCACTCCGTCGGAAGCGCCGTATGGCTGCGCGATGGAGTACCCAGGAAGAAGGAGTACAGGCGCTTTCGGATTCGTGACACGGCGGACGGGAAGACCGACGACTACTCGATGATGCAGGAGGTCGTGGGAAGGTACTTCGCCCGACGGGTGAGGGAGGACGATCCGATTCCCGACCTGGTGGTCATCGACGGCGGAAAGGGCCAGCTAGGCGCCGCTCTTCATGCCATGGAGAGCGCCGGCGTGTCCGATATTCCCGTGATCTCCCTCGCGAAGCGGGAGGAGGAAGTCTATGTGCCCGGGGTCGCGGAGCCACTGCGGCTGGAGCGCCGGAGCGGAGGCCTGCGCTGGCTGCAGCGCGCCCGGGACGAAGCCCACCGGTTCGCCGTCGAGTACAACCGGAAGCTGCGCCGTCGCCGCACCCTGCGCTCGCGCCTCTCCGAGATTCCGGGCGTCGGTCCGACTCGCGAGAAGGATCTTCTACGGAAGTTCGGCAGCGTGCAGGCGATACGGAATGCCAGGGCAGAAGATCTGGCGAGCGTTCGGGGGGTTGGCCCGGCGACGGCAAGCCGGATTCTAGCGGCGCTTTCCAAAGACGGGGCCAGCCAGGGCGGTGGGCGCTAGCCCGTCGCCTCACGACAGGAAACATGCATACCCGTTTCGCGTAGTAGAGGAGTCAGGGCTTGCCGCGGTTCACCCACGGTGACAGGATGGCCCCGACAGCTCAGGCCGGGGCCTCCGGGCGGAGGAGTTCCGGGACTCGCAGAAAAGGTCGCCAAATCGAGGACGGTGTGACCAAGTGAGTCGGTTGCAAATAAGATACTTGAGGTAATCATGCTCAGAAATTGGTTGAGATTTGGAGTCGCGGCGTTTTCGATCGCGGCATTCGGCCTCCCGGCGCATCTGTTCGCCCAGGACTGCGCCGAGAAGGGGAACCAGCACACGCGCAGCGCTGACGTGGAGCTCAGCTATGCGGCGCGACGTGACGATCCGCAGCCGAAGGAAAAGCGGTATGCCAGGGCGCTCGAGAAACTCGAGCCCACGCTCGCCGATGATGATCCGCCGGCGCGGGCCTATCTTCTCGGCGCGCAGGCCTACCTGGGTCTTCGCGACTACGCCGGAGCCGACTCGATGTTGACGAAGCTCACCACGGTCGCGCCCGCTTGCACCGACCTGGTGAACGAGGCGCGTTTCAATGCCTGGGTGCCTCTGTACAACATGGGAATCAACGCTTTGCGGGCGGACGACCAGGCGGAAGCCCTGAATGCATTCCTGCAGGCGAACGTGATCTACGCCGACTCCCGCTCCCTCACGAACGCCGCGAACATCTATCAGCGGCAGGAGGAGAACGCGCTGGCAATGGACCTGTACGAGCAGGCCCTGGCGCGCGGCGGTGAGCCGGAGATGGTCCGTGCGGCCAGCATCAACCTGGCGGAGCTCCTGCGGATCGAAGGACGGGATGAGGAAGCACTGGCTATCTACTCGGACTACGCTGCCGAGCACCCCGAAGATGTCCTGGGCTTGCTCAATTACGCGGTCGCTTTGATGGACGCCGGAGAGGAAGAGCCGGCCCAGCAATTGTTCGAAGATCTTCTCATGCGAGACGACTTGAGCTTCAGGCAATGGTCTCAGGTCGGAATCGGACTGTACCGGGCCCAGAACTTCCCGCAGGCAGCCGAGGCCTTCGAAAAGGCGCACGAGCTGAACTCGATGAACAAGGAGACGATGGAGAACCTGGCCAACACGTACTACCAGGCGAAGCGTTACTCAGATCTTCTCCCACTGGCAGACGTGCTGGTCGAACGCTACCCGTTGGAGTCCATCAACTACAACCTCCTGGCCAACGCTCACCGGGAGCTCGACGACCCGGAGGCTGCACTGGCCGTGCTGGAGATTCGGGACGGTCTGGAGTTCGAGTTCCTCCGCTCACAGCTCGCCACACTCGGCGAGGGTGTGTACAGCGTGGAGGGGCAGGTGATGAACAAGAGCGGCGCGGCGGGATCGGAGATCACCGTCCCGATCCAGCTGCTGGACGAAGAGGGGCAGGTCGTGATCAGCGAGGACCTGCTGCTCGCGCTCCCGGCCGAGGGAGAGGCATCGTCCTTCCTCGTGGAGTTCGAGATCGAGGAGCCGGTGTCAGGCTTCCGGTATAGCCCGGGTGGCAGCGCCAGCGACTCCTGAACCGGCAATAGCAGAGAGGCGGGCGGGGATCCGAGCCGGGTCTCCGCCCGTCTTGGCATCTACGGGTGATTCTCCGATGGCGGGAGGCGCCTGAGTTGGAGGCGCGACTCGGCGCGGATATATTGCGCGGCGCCACAGAGGCCGCCTCGCTCCTGCGGGCGGAGGGCCGTCGGGCCCACAGCTGACACAGAGGAACACGGAATGGTCCGCGTCGCGCGGGTAAGACGCAACTCGATCGCCGCCGACCTGGAGATCCCTCCCGGCGCGGCGCTCGTCTCGATAAACGGACGGGATCTTCGCGATTCTCTCGACCTCCGATTCTACGAGGCGGACGCGGAGGTCGTTCTGGCGGTGAGCCTTCCTGACGCGCAGTCCATCCTCTACGAGATCGAGAAGCACCCCGATGAGAGTCTCGGTCTGATCCCCGAGCTGGACAAGGTGCGGCGCTGCACGAACGCCTGCCCGTTCTGCTTCGTGAAGGGCAATCCGAAAACGACCCGGTTGAGACAGCCGCTGTACGTCAAGGATGATGACTACCGGCTTTCCTTCATGTTCGGTCACTACGTGACCCTCACCAACCTCAGAGATGAGGATTGGGAGCGTATCTTCGAGCAGAGCCTCACGCCGCTATACGTCAGCGTCCACGCTACAGACCCCGACGCGCGTCTCCGCATGCTGGTCAACCCTCGGGCAGCTCTGATCGATGAGCACCTCGACCGACTCTCCGAGGGTTCCATACAGGTGCACGCCCAGGTCGTTCTGTGCCCCGGGATGAACGATGGACAGATCCTCGAGCGCACGGTCCGAGACCTGTATTCACGGGGGGAGGACATCATCTCCCTGTCGATCGTGCCTGTCGGTCTGACCGACTTCAACTCGGATCGCGGCGTGCGAGCGCTCAGCGCCGAAGAGTGTATCGAGTCCCTGGCCGTGATCGACGCCATTCGTGAGCGTGCATCGGTTGAGCTGGGGCGAGCCTGGTGCTACGCGGCGGACGAGATGTTCCTACAGGCGGGCGTCGATCTGCCCGGTCCGGACTACTTCGATGATCATCAGCTCGTCGCGAACGGCGTGGGGGCGGTCTCGGCCCTCATCTCGGCCGTCCGAGCGGACCTGCCGAATCTACCGGCTCTACCTGGTCAGAGGATCGTGCTGGTGACGGGTACCTCCATGAGGCCGCACCTGGCTGGGCTGGCCGTTGAGATCGCCCGTTGCACGGGCGCATCGATCGAGACGGTGGCCGCTCGCAACGCGCTCTACGGCCCGATGGTGACGACCGCGGGCCTTCTGGCCGGTGCGGACCACGCCCGGGCCCTGGAGCCGCACCGTGATTGCGACCTGGCTCTCTTCAGCCGCACCGCTCTCAACGACCAGGACCTGTTTCTCGACGACCTGTCTCTCCAGGAGCTGAGGCGGGACCTGCCCGAACTGAGGATACTGCCATCGGAGCACGTGACGGACACACTGCTGGCCCTGTAGGTCTCCCGACGGTCGCCATCGTGGGCCGACCCAATGTCGGCAAGTCCACGCTGTTCAATCGCATCGTCGGACGTCGCCTCGCCATAGTCGCCGAACGCAGCGGCGTGACGCGCGATCGGCAGTTCGCCGAGGCCGAGTGGGCTGGGAGGGAGTTCCTGCTCGTCGATACCGGGGGCATCAGCGACATCCCCGAACGACCTCTCGACCGGGAGGTGCGGGAACAGGTCATAGAGGCCATCGAGAGGGCGCAGGCCATCGTGCTCGTTACGGACGGGCCGGCCGGTGTGCACCCGGTGGACGAGCACGTGGCCGATCTCCTGCGCCGCTCGGGACGACCCGTCGTGCTCGCGGTCAACAAGCTGGACGAGCTGGCCGGGGCCGTGGCCCACCACGAGTTTCACTCGCTCGGACTCGGTGACCCGGTTGCGGTGTCTGCGCTGAGCGGGAAGGGAAGCGGAGACCTTCTGGACCGGGTGGTCGCCGCTTTGCCCACCCTCGAAGACACGGAGAACGTCCCCGTCGGACTCAGGCTCGCCGTCATCGGAAAGCCCAACGTGGGGAAGTCGAGCTTCGTCAATCGCCTCCTAGGAGAAGACCGGGTCCTGGTGCATGACGAGGCGGGAACCACGAGGGACGCGATCGACACCTTCCTTGAGTTCGAGGGCGAGAGAGTGTGCCTCATCGATACGGCGGGGCTGCGTCGTCGCTCCCGGGTCGACGACGACGTCGAGTTCTATAGCCGACTGCGCGCCACTTCAGCAATCCAGAGATCGGAAGTGTGTCTGTTGGTCGTGGATTGCGGCTCGGGCGTGACGAATCAGGACTTCCACATCGGAGAGGAGGCCTGGAACGCGGGGCGAGGGCTCATCCTGGTGGCGAACAAGTGGGATCTGATCGAGGACAGGGGGCCGGACGCGCTGGCAACGTTCGAGAAGGAACTCCGGGAAAGAGCTCACTACCTGAGGTGGGTACCGATCGTCACCACCTCGGCTCTGTCCGGGCGGCGGGTACGGAAGGTCCTGGAAGTGGCCCGCGAGGTACAGCGGGAGCGATCGCGCAGGATTCCGACGGCTGAGGTCAATCGAGTCCTTCGGTCCCTCGTGGATCGGAAGCAGCCTCCTCAGGGCGGCCGTGGCGATGTCAGGATATACTATGGGAGCCAGGTGGACGTCGAACCGCCCCTCTTCGTGATATGGTTGAATCGCCCCAAGGATCTCAAGACGTCATATGTGCGCTACGTGTCGAACGGGTTTCGCCGAGAATGGGGCTTCGTGGGATCCCCCATCCGAATATCCGCGCGCGAGCGAAGAGATGCGGACCGGAATCCGAGGTAGATCTTCGATGCGGGGGAGCGCCGGGTGACGATCGTCCTGCTGGTCCTGGCGGCCTACCTGATGGGCTCGGTTCCTACGAGCTACCTCGTGGGACGACTCCGCGGTATCGATCTCCGCGAGCACGGCAGCGGCAACCTGGGCGGGACCAATGCCTTCCGCGTCATGGGAATCGGTGCCGCGGCGCCGGTCGTAGTGATCGACGTTCTCAAGGGCTTTATCCCGGCTCGGTTCTTCCCGGCCTGGGATGGCTCCGCTCTCGGAGACCTGGCGCTATTGTATGGACTCGCCGCCATCCTGGGACACGTGTGGTCGGTGTTCATGCGTTTCCGGGGCGGCAAAGGCGTGGCCACGGGCGCCGGCGTGCTGGTGGCGCTCGCCCCCGTATCTGCCCTGATCGGGCTCCTGGTGTGGATCGGCTTCGTGGCGATCACGCGTTACGTTTCCGTGGCCTCGATTGCGGCGGCCACCTCCGTGCCGGTGACGGCCTGGTTGACCGACGCGTCCCGGTCTACCGCGGTCTTCTGTGCGGCTATCGCGGTCTTCGTGTGGTGGACGCATCGGAGCAACCTGGGGAGACTGACTCGCGGCGAGGAGAACAGGTTCGGCCCCGGACGACGGGGAACTGTAGCTGCCGGAGAGGAAGGTGAGCGTGCAGAGTGACCGAATAGCGGTCCTTGGGGCGGGGAGCTGGGGCACGGCGCTCGCGAACGTTCTGGCCTCGAACGGGCATTCAACCCGACTGTGGGCCTACGAGCCGGCGGTGGCCGACAGCATCAACTCGAATCACCGAAACGACAAGTATCTCCCGGGGGTCGAGCTGGAGCCTTCTCTCGGCGCTACCGGGGACATGGCCCTGGCCCTGCAGGATACGTGCGTGGTGGTATCGGTCAGCCCGTCCCACGTCGTGCGGAACGTCATGGGTGAGGCGCGGTCGCTCCTGGGGGACGGCCTGCCGCTGATCGTGAGTGCGTCGAAGGGCATCGAGATCCACACCGACCTGAGAATGAGTGAAGTCCTCCGAGAGGTCCTGGGGGAGGACATCGCCGGTGGCTGCGTGGTCCTGTCCGGTCCAAGCTTCGCCGCCGAGCTGGCGCGGCGGCTGCCGACGGCCGTGACTCTCGCATCGCGAGATGAGGCGAACGCCGTTCAGGTGCAGGACCTGTTCCAGAACGAGCACTTCCGCCTCTATACACAGGCTGACCTCGTCGGCACCGAGCTGGGGGGAGCCCTCAAGAACGTTATCGCGCTGGCGGCCGGAATCAGTGACGGCCTCGGGCTCGGCACTAACGCGAGGGCCGCCCTGATGACCAGGGGCCTGGCCGAGATCGGTCGCCTGGCCGAGCGGCTGGGCGGCGAGGGGGCGACCCTGGCCGGCCTGGCCGGAGTGGGAGATCTCATCCTGACGTGCACCGGGGACTTGAGTCGAAATCGCCAGGTGGGCCTTGCCGTCGGCCGTGGAGAAAGACTGACCGATGTTCTGGCCGGAATGACGGCTGTAGCGGAAGGAGTACGGACCACGGAGGCCGCCAGGGACCTCGCGGAGCGACACGGGGTGGAAATGCCCATCGTGGGGGCTGTATACTCTATTCTGTACGAAGACGTGGACCCGAGGAGGGCGCTTGCCCTCCTGATGTCCAGAGAACCCAAGCCAGAGCGCTGGAGTTGAGTTCGGTGGAAGATCGAATCGCCCCGAAGGAATACTATTCAATCGGTGAAGTGTGCGAAATCACCGGCCTGAAGCCCCACGTCCTGCGCTACTGGGAAACCCAGTTTCCGGCGCTCAATCCGTCCAAGAACCGGGCGGGGAACCGGGTGTACCGGCGCAAGGAGATCAAACTCATCCACCTGCTCCGCCACCTTCTGTATGCCGAGAAGTACACGATCGATGGAGCCCGCCACAAGCTGGACCAGTTGCGTAAGGAAGGGAAGCTGGCCCGAGCCGCGCGAGTAGCGTGGGATCGGGAGACGGTTCGCGACCTGAGGCGTGAAGCGGACGGTCTGGTGGATTTACTGGCACTCGGCGAATGACCCCGGACGGCGAAGACAGCTACACAGCTTCCGTGGGCCCCCCGACGATCCTCTGTACCAACGATGATGGCATCCACGCCATCGGCCTGAAGACGCTGATCGAAGTAGCATCGAGCCTCGGACGGGTACGGGTGGTGGCTCCGGACCGGGAGCAAAGTGCCACCAGCCACTCTCTGACGGTGCATCGACCGCTCCGGGCCACCCGGACTCCCCAAGGGCACCACGTGATCGA
>CAZRRU010000188.1:0-8683 GCA_964602635.1 uncultured Gemmatimonadota bacterium
GTCGGCCAGGTCAATAGCGCCGATCAGGCCGCGGCCGCAAGAGTTCTCGCTGAGCGTCCCTACGTGGACGCCTCGCGCATCGGTATGTGGGGCTGGAGCGGCGGCGGAGGCGCGACGCTGAACGCCCTGTTCCGCTATCCCGAGATCTACAGCACGGGAATCGCCGTGGCCGCACTTTCGCGACTCGAGAACTACGACACGGTATACATGGAACGGTACATGGGCCTGATCGACGAGAATCCGGAGGACTATGCGGAGGGTGCGGTTCTGAACTTCGCCAGCGGTCTAGAGGGCAATCTTCTGCTCGTTCACGGCACGGGCGACGACAACGTGCATTACCAGAACGCCGAGATGCTGATCAACGAGCTGATCAAGCACAACAAATACTTCACGATGCTCTCGTATCCCGGAAGGTCTCACGGCATCTACGAGGGAGAGGGCACGACCGTGCATCTGTACACCTACATGACGCGCTACCTGAACGAGAACCTGCCTCCGGGCGGGCGGGCGCGGGACGCGACCAGCGACTGAGGCTGAGAAGGGCCCCTCCGCGGAGGGCCGAGGCGCAAGCGAGGAGCCGGCGATCCTTTCGGGGATCGCCGGCTCTTTCGGTTCAGCTCGACCTTCGTCCCGTGCCCGCTAGGACTTCGCGGGCCAGGTCTCAACACCAGGAGCGAAAGCCAGAACGTCGGCTTGAGTCTGCGGTTTCGCGTCGTCCGCGCTGAAGGGTGTGCCGTCGGGAAGCCGCAGGACGAAGCCGCGGTCCTCGAGGAAGGTCACGGGCGCCAGATCATCGATTCCACGCTCCCTGTAGAAGCCGGGGCTGTGCTCGAAGAGTACCCGCTGTATGGCGCCGGAAGAAAGCGCAGCTTCCGCACCTCGGAATACCTCCGGCTCGAATCCCTCCACATCGACTTTGAGGAGCGTGACCGTCTCGATCCCCTCTTCTGTCATCACCGCGTCGATGGTGGTGCAGGGGACTTCGATGCTGTCCGTGGTCCGGGACGCACCGACGTCAGACAGGGCGTGATGCCCGCACCGCTCCTTGCGATGAAGCTCCACCCTGCCAGCCGAGTCTCCGACGGCAGTCTCCCGGACCTCGACGTT
This sequence comes from uncultured Gemmatimonadota bacterium, assembly GCA_964602635.1. Taxonomy (GTDB): domain Bacteria; phylum Gemmatimonadota; class Gemmatimonadetes; order Palauibacterales; family Palauibacteraceae; genus Benthicola. Next base: position 1,108 of record CAZRRU010000188.1, read on the forward strand.
GGTCAGCCCCCGTATCCTGATCTGCTCGCGGAGGATCTCCACGTTCGTCGGATCCGGTTCGAACGCGTACACTCGATCGGCCATGGTCGAGAACCAGGCCGCCGTGTAGCCCGTGTTCGCGCCCACGTCCAGGATGGTGCCGCCCAGAACGCCGAGATCCCGTAGCGATCGCCACCAGCAGTCGGAATCATGCGCGCCGGTCTTCAGGTAGCGGTACGTCTGCCAGTCGAAGGTGTGGATGGGAAAAAGGCGGTCCATCTCGGCGGAGTAGTGGTACAGGTGGTCGCCCCGGCCTCCCAAGAGTCGATTCAGGAGCGGGAACGCGACCTTTTTCGTGAGCTTCTTCCTGACCTCCCCGCCGAGCCCGCTCACACTCAATTGCCCCCGCCTTGCGCGATCGCCTGCTCGAGGACGGTCTTCAATTCCTGCCCGATCGGAGCCCCGGGGTTGGTGGCGATCATCTGATCCGCCACCGCCAGGGCGCTCCGATACTCGCCGCGTCGGGCGAGATGGTCCGCCAGGGCGTACAGGTAGTCCAGATTGCGAGGTTCGGCGTCTGCGGCCGACCGCAGGCTGCGCTCCGCCGCGGCCAGTTGCCCGAGCTGCTGCTGGAGAAGGCCGAGGTTGTAGCGAATCCGGGTGCGCTGGGGCATACCGTCCGCCGCCCGCTCCAACCACGGGAGCGCCTCCGCCGCCCGATCCGTCTCGACCAGCAGCAGGGCGAGGGAATACTCGGCATCGTGATTCTCGGGATAGTCCTCGAGAACCCCGCGCAGCAACACCTCGGCCTCTTCGTTGCGACCCTGCGAGTTGTACAGCACGGCCAGGTTCATCTTGGCCGGGATGAACAGGTCGTCGATCTCGATCGCCTTTCGGTAGTATTCCTCGGCCCGGACCGCATCACCCCGGGCCACGTACAGGTTGGCCAGGTTATGCCCCGCGAACGGGAAGTCGAGCGAATAGCGCATCGTCTCTTCGTACTCGAGCGTGGCCTCGTCGAGAGCCTCGACCTGGTAGGGTTTCAGCAGCTCGCGTGGCACCGCGGCCAGTCGCACGGCAGCCTGGCCTCGCACCGCTTTCGTCGGGTCGAAGAGAAGCGGCGCCACCAGGTCCACCAGCTCGGCCGGGTCCGTCGCGTTCAGGGCCGTGGCGGCCGTATAGCGAATCAGCGCTTCCTCGTCCTGCAGGGCAGCGTTGATGGCACGGGTGGATTCGGGGCCGGGATACCTCTGCAGCAGGCCGAGAGACGTGGCCCGCACGAGCGTCGGATACAACGGGTCGCCGGCCAGCCGGATCAGCTCGGCGCCGGCTCCGGGGTTGCCGTCGCGGCCCGCCGCCAGCGCCGTTCCGTAATGCGACCGCTTCGCCTTGCCGTACCACTCGACGTAGTAGTCCGCCGACCACTGGTCCGTCTCGTCTTCGTGACATCCGGCAGCGGCGCACGCGTTCGGCGTTCCGATCTCGAGGGTGAGGTCGGGGCGCGGAACCCGCAGGCTGTGGTCGGCTCGCCAGTCCACCACCATGTAAGGACGCTCGGGCATGTGGCACTTCACGCACAACGCGCCTTCGTTGGGCTCGCCCGCTTCGGTCAGGTCCTCGTGGAAGTGGTGCTCGAACACGTCGTACGTGTCAGCCCGGTGACACTGCGCGCACAGCTCGTTGTCCTCGTACTCGAGCTCGAGGCTGTGCGCATCGTGGCAGTCCGAGCACCGCACGTCGTTTCGGTACATCTTGCTCTGCACGAAGGACCCCCACACATACACCTCGTCCTGGATCTGCCCGTCCGCCTCGTACAGATTCTCTTCCAGCATGGCCGGAATCAGGTGGTCCAGCAGGTCGGCCTTGCCGTGCGCGTAGTCGCCGAGCTCCGTACGGCGCGAGTGACATGGAGCGCACAGCTCCACCTGCTGACGCGAAGTGATCCCGGACGTCGGGACCGCGAGATCGAAGTCCGCCACCTCCGGTCGGGCCATCGGGGGCAGGTCGGCCCACTCCGCATGGCGCGACCCCGGACCGTGACATGCCTCACAGCTCACGTCGATCTCCGACCAGGTCGTCGAGAACGAGTCCGTCTCAGGATCGAACTCCTTGCGGAGATTCGTGGAGTGGCACTCGGCGCACATGCCGTTCCAGGTCTGGGCACTGCGCGTCCAGTGAAGCCAGTCGTCAGCCGGGATGTCGCGGTCGGGGTACAGGTGAAACCACTCTTCGCGCTCCGTATCCCACGCCAGGCTCAGTGCCTGGTATCGCCCTCCCGGAAATGGGATCAGGTACTGCTGCAGGGGTTCCCAGCCGAAGGTATAGGCGATCTCGAATTCGCCCATCTCGCCTCCGGGACCCTCGGTGTACACGAAGTAGCGCCCGTCGCGTACAGTGAATCGGCTGGTGATTCCGTTGTGCTCGAACTCCACGCCGCTGAAGTCGCCGCGCACGTTCGCCGAGTCCGCCGGAGCCATGGCGTTGTCGTGGTCCGAGCCGCGCCAGGCATCGGTCTCCTCCTCGTGACACTCGGCGCACCGATCGCGCCCCACGAACGTGAAGGCAGGAGCCAGGTCGGCCGCGTCCCACGCGGCGCGCTGACGGCTTTCCTTCACCGCGTACACAGGCAGCGAGAGGACGATCACGGCGGTGGCAACGATTCCGACGATCTTCCAGCGGCGCATCGGGTCGTCCGTCATGCGCGCGCCACCTGTGATGCCTCGAAGGACCTCCGCTTCAGGGTACGCCCGGTATCGACCTTCACGATTCCGTTCTCGATGCGCACGGGGTGGATGTCGAGGGCTCTTGGAGCCGGCGGGCTCAGAACGTCGCCACGGATATCATACGCCGACGAGTGACACGGACATACGAACCGTCCCTCATCCGCCATCCAGGGCACCGTGCATCCGAGGTGCGTGCATTCCCGCGACACGGCCAGGAAACCACCATCGGCAAGACGCGTGAGGTAGAAGCGGCCGGCCGGAAAGGCCGTGACGGAGCCGAGGTCGAACTGCTCAATCGGCCCCGCCACCAGGATGCCCGCCGCTTCCCTCGACCCGGCCCGCGGCCTGAGGAACTCGACCGTCAGCCACACGTATTCGGCCAGCGCCAACCCCCCTAGACCGAGCCACAGACGCGAAAGAAACGAGCGCCGGCTGGTGCCCTCCTGCTCGCCCGATTCGGGGCGCTCGTCACGCCGATCCACCGTCACGCGAGCCTCCTCAAGTCCACGGCCAGCCGAGCGACATGCCCTCGCCCCGGAACCACACGCCCACTGCCGTGAGAATCACGAGCGCGGTGGCCAGGAAGGCGAATGCCGCCTGCAGCTTCTCCTGCCGGTTGCCACCGTATTGTCGGCCGGCCAGATGGATCACGGCCCCGGTGAGCCCGAGCGCCACGACGGCCGGAACGAGTCCCTCCGAGAGCACGGGCGGCAACCCGCCGAGCCAACCGGACCAGTCAGTCGCGTACTCATCCACCAGCACCCACAGGGGGGTGAGGACGACCGCGGCGAGGGCGCCGGCCGTAGCCAGCGTCCGCCCCGTGTCGGAGACGAACCATCGTCCTTCCATCGGCTCGTCGTACCGCAGATATGGAATGGCCAGCAGGGCGAGCAGGACCAGGCCCGGCAGGATCACGACGGCCCACGTGGGGTGGAAATGAAGCAGTAGCTCCTGCAGGCCCAGGAAGTACCAGGGCGCTTTGGCCGGATTGGGGCTCATGCCGGGGTTGGCGGCTTCTCCCAGCCCCGCATCGAAGGCCACGGCCAGGACCATCACCGCCGCGACCAGTACCAGGCCGGTTACGAATTCCCGTGTCAGCAGCGAGGGCACGAACAGCACGGTCGCCGGCTTATCCTCCGGGTCTTCGTCGGACTGCCGCGGGATCACTACCCCTCCCGCCTTCCGGACCCGCCAGAAGTGAAAGGCCATAAGGCCCACGATGGTGACCGGGATTATGGTCGTGTGAAACGTGTAGAAGTTGATGAGCGTGGCGCCGCCGATCTCAGCGCCGCCCCGGGCGAGCCGGATCAACCCATCCCCGATCAACGGCACGTAGCCCAGCATTCCGGTCACGATCGTGATGGCCCAGAACGACAGCTGGTCCCACGGGAGCAGATAGCCGGTGAAGTTCGCAGCCAGGACCACCAGGAGCAGCAGAACGCCGATCACCCAGTTGAACTGGCGGGTCCCGTGAAATGCGCCGGTGAAGAAGGTGCGGATCATGTGAAGGAACACGATGAACACCAGGAGATTGGCGCTCCAGTGATGCACGTTTCGCACGAGCCCGCCGAATCGGACGTCCCTGCGCAGCGCCTCGATCGACCCATAGGCCCGGTCGGGCGAGGGCTCGTACACGAACATCAGGAGGACGCCCGTGAGGATCAGGAGCCCCACGAGGGTAGCGGACATTCCTCCAAGGCCGAAAGTGTGCCGGAACGCGATCGTGCGTTCGGGCAGACGCACGGGCCGATTGTGCAGGACCAGGTGGTTGAGGACGACCCGTTTCCGCTCTCTCTCGGTGCGCGGTGTCAGCGGCGTGCGGAAGACCGAGCGCCAGATGCGGACGGGAAGTCCGGGTCGGCTCTCGACGGACGTGTCGGCCTCCTCCGACCTGTCAGGTTTCTTCTCGCGGCGATTCTCGACCACCCGTCGTCAGACCCCGAAGCCCCACCGGAGGATGAACTGCCACGACCGGTTCTTCAGGTCGAGATTGTCGATCGCGGCAGACAGGCCATAGGAATAACGGATATCAGCCGTAAGTGCTGAACGGGAAAACTGGTACGAGAAGCTGGTGCCGAAGGGGACGCTCCACTCCGTGCTGCTGAAGTCCCAGGTGGGGGCCGCCTCTTCGCAGGCCGCCTTGTCACCCGAGTCGTTACTCACGTCACACGCGGTCTTGAACGCGAGGGCGATGCCCCCATACAGATTCCATTCCCACTGTGGGCTCAAACCCACGGCCAGTTGCGCGGTGAGCGGGAGCTCCACGTAGTCGAGGTCGAAATCGACCCGATCTCCTTCGACGGTTCCGCGTCCGCCCTTCTGAACCCAGTTGCCCTCGAACTGAAAGGCGAGGTTGGATTGCAGACGGTAACGACCGTACCCCCCCATCAGGACGCCCCAGTCGGAATCAGTGGACGAAATCAACCCCCCGCCCATGCTCGAAGAGGTGGCACCCGCCGACACGCCGAGGGAAAGCTGGCCCTGGGCCGGTGCCGTCCAAAGGAGGGCCACCAGCACGGCCGCGAACGTCGTGATACCGGTGCGTCTCACGCTGCACTCCTTCCGATTATCCCGAGAACCGTGGACTCCGTTTCATCCACTCGAATACGGTCCGGCAGTCGCGGCAATAGTACTGGCTCACCGACAGGGCACTCCCGAAGGCGGAGAACTGCTCGGTCTCCGAGCCCCGGCAGAACGGGCACTGCACTGCGTCCGGCATGGCGTCGCTGTGCAGCGGTGATCCGAGTGATCGGCGTGCGGCGGAGTCGGCCATCGCTCAGTCCATCAACATGGTGCGGTTCTTGTCTCCGCGGACCCCGGCCAGAGTCTCCGCGTTGAGGCCTCCTTCGCCGGATCGCCTGCGAGACACGTCCCAAGCCGACCAGTCGAGCGCCACCGCGCTCTCCCACGTGCCGTCCGCGTTTCGTTCCGCGAGTCCGAGTCCCGCCTGCCGGACGATCGGACCGACCCGGTCGAGCCACCGGGCCCGAAGTCCGTCCGGCCCGGCGTCGGAGATTCCTCCGTCCTCGAGCCGCACGACCAGTCCACCTTCCGGACTCCCGAACCAGCGCAGGCAGGATGCCCAGGCCGGCGTCAGCGCCGCCAGCAGCGCCTCCCGACCCGCTTCGGTCTGCGCCAGGCGCTCCAGCCAGCCACGGCCGTGCTCGAAATGGAAACGCTCTTCCTCCAGCACCTTGCGCACCTTGTAGTGCAGCGGCTCGAACCGGCTGTCCTTCAACGATTCGATCTGGACCGACAGCGCCGCGTCGAGCAGGAAGTTCAGGGCCACGAGACCGGTCCAATCGGCGGGCGGGTCGTCGAGCAGCTCGCTGTTAAGATACTCGGCGGCCTCTCTCTCGTGCTCCAGCTGTCCGGGATCCTCGCCGAAGTCCTTGAGCATCGCGTAAAGGATTCGCGAGTGGCCCCACTCGTCCTGCGCCATGGCAGAGCACGCGATCCCCGCTTCGAGAGTGGGAGCGCCGAGCAGCCATTCGGAGTAGCGCATCCCCAGCAGGCGCTTGTTGTCCGCCAGCGAGAGGAGAAGACCCGCCAGATCCTCGCGCAGCTCCACGGGCACGTCGTCCGCCGTGCGGAACCCCGGCGCGTCGCTCGGGCTCATCGGACCTCCGCCGGGCTCAGGGTGAACGGCTCCTCGTCGCGGTTCACCGCCTCGAACGCCTCGCGCGGCGCCACCACCATCTCGAACCACTTCTGCTCGTCATACGTCTGCCAGGCGTAGGCCCGGGCCAGCGCTGCGTTCGGCGCCGATATCGTCCCGATGTGCTCCAGCCGATCTTCCCGCTTCTGACGAGCGAAGATCTCGTACAGGTGCTCGCCGCTCAGATGACCCATGCTGCCTCCATGGTTCTAAATCGACACCCCTGCCCGCCGGAGCGCATCCCGGCCACGGTCCGTGATCCTGCCCGTCGTCCACGGGGGATCCCACGTAATCTGCACTTCCACGTCCGTGACTCCGGGCTCCTCGAGCAGTCGATCCCGAACATCCCACTTGATGAACTCGACGCACGGGCACGCCGTCGCCGTGAGCGTGATGGCCACCCTCACGCGGGCTCCTCCGTTCTCGTCCGGCCCGTCGACCTCGACGCCGTACACCAGGCCCAGGTCCACGAGAGAGATCGGGAACTCGGGGTCCGGCACTTCATACAGGGCGCGCCACACGCGTTCCTCGAGATCGGCGGGAGGGGCATCCCATTCCGGGATCTCCAGCACCAGATCCGGGTTGAGGCCGCTAGCGTCGGCGAACACGGCCGAAAAATCCACGCCCCGGTCGACGACGGACTGGTAGCCGGCATCCGCCGTCGGGTCCGCGGACGGACCCGGAACCGGCAGGCCCGCTCCGGCCCTGCGGATCTGTACGAGCCGCGTGCCCATGCTCCGGATCTCCTCAGGCCGCCAGGAGGTCTTCGACCTGGAAACGACTGCGCCGCACCGAGTCCACGAACTCCTCGTTCATCGGGCCCCGGGCACGCCACCGGTCCCACACGGCATCCCACGTGATGGTCTCGTCCAGCAACCAAACGCGGTCGTCCGCATTCCATGCGATGGGAAGTTCGTATTCCAGCTCTACCTCTTCGGTCTCCTCGTTCGAATGCGCCGGCACCCTGATGCCGAGCTGCTCGCACAGGGGCACGACGGCCTTCATCCACACCATGCGCAGCTCGTCGTTCGTCATCCCCTTGAGCTTGAAGTCGAGCTGGGCATTGTGGCGCTTCCGGTCGTCCGGAAGGCCGAACCACTCGACACCCATGGGGAACATCCAGTCCACGGCGCGCTGCACCAGGTCCCTGCCCTCTCCACCGGCCTCGCACAAGCGGCGCATCCACACCTCGCCGTGCCGGAGGTGGAAGTTCTCC
>CAZRRU010000189.1:0-24152 GCA_964602635.1 uncultured Gemmatimonadota bacterium
TCCCGGTCTGCCTCGGAAAGGATGAGCCCGAGCATGTAGTGAGTGTGATACCAGCCGATCAGCACCCCGCCATGCTCGCGGAAGCTCGCCTGAGAGTCCGCCCACGCCCGGAGGAGGAACGGGTCGGGTGCATCTTCCGAGATCGGCTCGTCCGCCGGGAGGACCCTGTCGGCCACCGAGTAGTGGACACCCGACTCGGGGCACCGATACACGTGACCGAGGAGGAACCCGAAGCGAGGTTCTTTGCCTTCGACCTCCGAGTTCTCGTTGATCTGGCGGATCGCGGACCGGGCAAGGAACAGCTCGTACGGCCCCGATATGGCTGGCCCGGAGGGATCACCGGGATCGCGGATCGGCGTCCAGAGAACGGATCTGTCGACGGGGAGAGCCGCCCGGTGGTGCGTGGGAGAGCCGTCGCCCCCACCGGCACCGCGAGCCGCGTGGCGCAAGGGTGTGTCACCCGATGTCTTCCCATCGCTCATTCGGGCCCCCTCAGTTCAGAGCGATCAGGTCGAGTATGGGAACTCCCATCAGTGCCGAACTGCCGGTCCGGATGCTGCCGAGCACCTCTATCACCTGGAGCGGGCGCAAGCTCTCCGCTTCGCCCACGAGCTCCGGCGGTATGGCCACGTACACGAACCCCTGATCCCCGGACATGGCGCGGGCCAGAATGAATGGTTCGCCCTGGTAGAAATCCTCTCGGGTCGGCTCGGCTCTCTCCACCGAGACGAATTGCAGCCGCCATCGAACCTGCCGCCCGCGGTACTGGTCGGGATTCGCCTTCACGTCGGACGGTGCGAGATCGCCGGTGGCCTGGGCCGAATCGACCGGAAGAGTGCCCGGGATCCAGACCCAGCCCTCGAGCCGCACGCGGGCCCAGCTACCCTGCCGGGCAAGAACCTCGAGATTCGCATCCGGTCGAAGAGCCGCGAGCGTATCGCCCGACGGCGACACGTGGAGATGCACCTGTTCACCCGAGACCAGAATACGATCGGGCAGCTCGGATGTCCGCGCCGTTTCCGGCTCCACGTCGGGCCGTTCCGTAGCTTCGTCCTGTGCGACCACCGGCTCGAGGTCTGCGCCCTCGACCTCGACTACCGATTCCGACCACAACCAGGCGGATCGGCGCACTCGCATCCAGTTGCCCCGCCGCTCCACCCGGTCGAGCAGCATCCCGCGAAGCAATCGGGCAATTCGACGGGCCTCTCCCTGCGGCGCTTCTCGGAGGTTCTCCCCCCCGGGATTCGAGACGATCAGATCGAACCCGTCCCGATCGGTAGCGGAGAGGGAGGGGCTCCAGATCCACCCTTCCAGCGTCGCGCGAACCCAGCGACCCTGGCGGGAATCGACCTGGAGCACCGCGCCCTCCAATACCGTGGCAAGGCGGTTGCTGCCCGTTACGAGAGGTTCTTTGCGGAAATTCTCCTCGGGAACGGATACCCGTACGGACTGCGCGATCGCGGGTCCCGCGGACCCCGCGATCGAGCCAAGTACGAGCAGCGAGCAGGCGGCTATTCTTAGCAGCAACATTCGAACTGGAAATGGGGAGGTCCGGCCTCTACATTGGCCACTTCGAGTCCCGTCCCGGCGCCTCGCCCTGTCACCGGGCGTCGCATCGCGGCGGGGCTCAGCGTTCATCGGTGTCGAGTATAGACGACGGTTCGAACAGGTGTCAATGAAATTCCTGCAAGAAGTCAAGCTCGTGCGCGGGTTGGCGCGACTCCTCGCTGCCCTGACGCTGGCGCTGATCGGCGTCGCCGTCGGTCCCGAATCGGCCGCGGCGCAGGAGGAGAGCATCAATACACCATACCGCTGGCGCGACAGCGGTACCCGGCTCGGTCTGGTGGGCGGTTACATCTTCACGAACCGGGGCGATCCGCCTTTGGGGCCGGGCTCCTCGCCGTTCCTCGGGGCTCGATTCCGGGCACGACTCAGCAGTCCGCTGTCCCTGGAGATCGGAGTGGGCTACGGAAACTCAAACGAATGGGTGATCGATCCTCGACTGGAGGGCGGTCCGGCGGTCGTGGACACGGTCGACGCCGACTGGCTCATCATCCAGGGATCGCTTCAACTGTCCCTGACCGGGGCCCGATCGTACCGCAGAGTGCAGCCCTACATCGTGCTGGGCGGAGGCATTCTGCAGGAGCTGAGCACTGGCACCAGTGACGTGCTGGCGAGCGTGAGGGAGCCGTTCGAGTTTCAGATTGGGACGGCCCCCATGGTACACGGGGGCGTCGGCGCCGAGGTCCATGTATCGAGCCGGTTCGGGCTCGCCTTCGAGTTTCGAGACGATCTGTGGCGCCTCAAGACTCCGCCAGGCTGGTTTCGGCTCGATGTCCTGCAGAACCTCCTGGACAGCGGGTCACCGGCTGCCGCTGAGTCACAATGGACGCACAACTTCGAGCTCACGGCCAGCCTCTACTACTACTTCTGATACTTCTGATAGCCCTGTTCCCGGAGGCGCGGTGACCGCTGATTCGGACGAAGGTGTCTCGAGGATTCTAGCTCCGGAGGCGCTGGTTCGCGTAACGGTGAACGACGCAGCGACTCTCGTTTGGAGTTGTACTCCTGCGGATCTGTCGGTGCTGGTCGCCGGGTGGCTCGTCAGTGAAGGCGTCGTCCGGACACCCGGCGAGATCGAGGCTGTGGCCGTGACCGGGTCGCAGGACGGCTTCGCCGCCTGCGTCTCGGTGCGAATCGCGCGGCCAGCGCTCGACCGGCTGGAGGAGATGCTGTCTCGTAACTCCGAACCGATTCCGGTCGGCCCCGCGGCCCTCAGGTCGGCCCGCGGTGACTCGGCGTCGCCCTTGCTGCCCCACGAACCCAGTCTCCGCCCCCTGCTCGAAGATCGAGATCGTGTTGCCTCGTGGTTCCGCGACATGTTCAGCCGGGCGTCATTGCGATCGAGCGTGGGAGGCGTGCACACCGGAGGCCTGGTAGCGGATGGAGGCCTCGCATCCGTGGTGGAGGATGTCAGCCGCCACCACGTGGTGGACCGTCTGGTGGGTTCGGCCCTGCTTGCGCGGACACCGCTTGGGAGTTCGATACTCCTCGTCAGTGCACGCATTTCCGGCGCAATGGCGGGCAAGGCATGCCGAGCGGGTGTCGGAGCCCTCGTGTCGCGTTCCGTCCCGACCGAGCTGGCCGTGGCCGTGGCCGATCGTGGCGGCTTGATCCTGGTGGGCCGCGCCCGCCGCGAACATCCTCACTACTTCTGGCCCCGGCCGGAGACGCCCGGATGATTCCGGTTCCGCGTTCCGCGATCCTCGGCGCCGTGCTCGCCGGCGGCCGGAGTCGCCGCTTCGGGTCCGACAAGGCATTTGCCAATCTCGGTGGCGAATCGCTGGTCCGCCGCGCCGCCCGATCGCTCGACGCGGCAGCCGGCCGCGTTGTCGTCGTCGCGAATGACCTGGAGAAGCACTTGCTCGAGGGGGTGACCGTGCGGCCGGACCTCATTCCCGGAGTCGGGCCGCTGGGCGGACTCCAAACCGCCGTTTCATGGGCGGCCGAGGAGAACCTCCGGGGTGTCCTCGTCCTCGCGACCGATATGCCGTTCGTGCCGTCTCGCCTGCTGCAAGCGCTGGCGGCCAGGCTAGGTCCGGGCGTTGCCGTGGTGCCGAAGAGCCGGAGCCACCGTGGCTTCGAGCCGCTATGCGCAGCGTACGACGTGGCTTGCCTGCCGGCGATCGAGGCCGCGATCGAACGGGGCGACAGGGCCGTGGTCTCGTTCTTCGCCGACGTAGAAGTACGATACCTGGATCTCGCCGAGGTATCGTCGCACGGCGACCCGGATGCGATGTTCTTCAACGTGAACCGACCGGAGGACCGACGTCGGGCCGACGAGCTGCTGGCGGAAGGCCACGCGGTCGCCGAAACGGGTAACGCCACCCGCAGCCTGGAGGAGAAGTGAGCCGGATGGAACCGCGGGCAGACTGGCTCGGATGGCGGGAAGCCCTGGAGGCGATCCTCACGCGGTGTGAGGTCCTGCCGGTGGAGCGAGTCGAGGCCGCCGGGGCACTGGGATGCGCGGTGGCCGAGAATGTCACGGCCGCCATCTGTCACCCCCCGTGGGACAATAGCGCCATGGACGGGTTCGCAGTTCACGCCGAGGATGTCATGGGCGCATGCTCGGAGCGCCCCGCCGTCCTGCCGGTCTCCGACGATATCCCGGCGGGCTCGTTTCCCTCCGGTCCTCTCGCCCGCGGCACGGCAGCCCGAGTCATGACAGGAGCGCCCGTGCCCGAGGACGCGAGCGGCGTGGTACGCGTCGAGCACACGACCGAGCTCTCGCCGGGACGGGTGAGGTTTCTCCAGGACACCGACGCGAACCGGAACATCCGGCGGCGCGGTGAGGACATCGAGACCGGGGAAATAGTGCTCCACGAAGGGGATCCAGTAACTCCCGCTGCCGTCGGCGTTCTCGCAATGCAGGGGTTGTCGGACATCTCCGTTCACCGCCGCCCCCGGGTGGGCGTGCTGTCGAACGGCGATGAGCTGGCAGATTTCGACGAGGTATCGGAGGTCCGGGCAGGAAGACGCATCATGAACTCGAACGGGCACGCGCTCGCTGCGCAGCTCGTGACCGCGGGCGCTGATCCCGTCCCTCTCGGGATCGCTCGAGATGACGCGGGCGACGTCCGTCAGCGACTCGAGCGCGCTGCCGACTGCGACGCTATCATTTCCTCGGCGGGTGTGAGCGTGGGCGACCACGACCAGGTCAAGGCGGCGCTCGACGACATGGGCATGCGGCGCGTCTTCTGGCGGGTTCGCATCCGGCCTGGCAGTCCGCTCACGTTCGGGCTTCTGGGCGGAAGACCGTTCTGGGGTCTTCCGGGAAACCCCGTATCGGCGATGGTGACGTTCGAGGTCTTTCTGAGACCGGCGCTCCGCAAGATGATGGGCCATCGGCGACCGGAGGTCCCGCGAATCCTGGCCCGGGCCAGGAAGGCGATCTCATCCTCCGCCGATCTGACCCATTTCTATCGCGTCCGCCTGTCCCGGAGCGCCGGCCGCGTGCCCGAGGTCGAGCTCACGGGCCCCCAGGGATCGGGGATACTGACATCGATGGTCACCGCGGACGGATTGCTCGTCGTCCCGGAAGGCGTCTCCGCGATCGAGTCGGGAGAGATGGTCGAGGTCATACCGCTGCCCGGAGAGTGGCCGTGAGGGGACAGGTCGTCCTGTTGATCGGCACGCGCCGTGGGCTGTTTCGGGCGGTTGCCGACCTCGGCCGACGAGAATGGACGGTGGACGGCCCGGCGATCGGAGGCTACGAGGTGTACCACGCCGTCCTCGACAGCCGAGATCCTGCTGCCGGCTACGCGGCCGTCAGACATGAGGTCTGGGGAGCGCACATCTATCGTACGAGCGACGCCGGGGTCACGTGGGAGCCGCTCGAGGCGCGCCCATCGTTCCCCGCGGACTCTGGTCGCGAGGTCCAGGCGATCTGGCACCTGGCGCCTGGCGAGAGCCAGCCCGGGATGCTCTACGCCGGCGTGGAGCCGGCGGCCTTGTTCGTAAGCGGGGACAGGGGCGATTCGTGGGCGCGTATCACGAGCATCGAGGAACACCCGACGGCGGCTTCCTGGCAACCCGCGAGGGGCGGACTCGCGCTTCATTCCATCCAGGTGGACTCGGCACATCCAGACCGGCTCTTCGTCGCGGTTTCCGCGGGGGGTGCCTACCGATCGGGAGACGGGGGCGGAACATGGGTCGCGATCAACGAGGGAACACGCGCCGAGTTTCTCTCCGACACCCGCCCTGAAGCGGGTCAGTGCGTGCACAGCCTGCGGCTGCACCCACGAGCACCGCAGAGGCTGTATCAGCAGAATCACTGCGGGACGTACCGGACAGATGACTCAGGGGATACGTGGCACGAGATCACGGCCGGCCTCCCCAGCGATTTCGGATACGTAATGGGGATCGATCCCTCGAACCCGGATCGGTGCTGGGTGATCCCGGAGGAGAGCAGCCATCTCCGGGCGGTGTGCGACGGGCGGATCCGCGTCTACGAGTCGGTAGACGGCGGACACACGTGGGAGGCGAGAACGGAGGGACTGCCCCAGGAGCAGGCCTGGGTCACGGTGCTGCGCGAGGCGCTGGCGACGGACGGGCTGCAACCGTGCGGAGTCTACTTCGGCACATCGACCGGCCACGTGTTCGCGAGTCCCGATGGAGCCGCGTGGAACGCGATCGCCCGGCATCTGCCCAAGATCCTGTCGGTGGAAGTGGCGGTGCTGCCGGACTGAGCAGAATGCCGCGCTCGTCCCTCGTCAGGCCGGACTGCCTCCACTCCACTCGATGACCGCGCCACCGCTGGTGTATCCGCCCCCCACGGCGGTCAGCACGATGTTCGCCGTGTGCGGAAGCGGGCCATGCACCCCCTTGAGGACTTCGTCCAGCGCGATCGGCACCGTGGAAGCCGACATGTTGCCGTACGACTCGATCACGTCGATCACCCGACCCTTGGGAAGACTCAGCACCTTCTCGATCCCCACCGTGATCCGCCTGTTGGCCTGGTGTGGAACGACCACGTCCACGTCCGTCCAATCGAGATCGGTCCCCTCGAGGGCCCGCTCCGCGACCCCCACCATCGACTTGATCGCGTTTCTCAGGACGTTGGGTCCTCCTCCCATGCCCAGCTTGGGGATCGCGTCGCCCGGCCGCATGACCGCCTGACCCGTCAGACTGAGGTGCCTGGGAGAGTAGTCAGCCGTCGTATAGGGCGGAGCGAGCAACCGACCTCTCCCCCCTTCCGAGGTCAGTACCACGGCACCGGCGCCGTCCCCGAACAGGACGGCCGTCTTCGGGTCCGAGTAATCGGTAATCCCGGTGAGGAAGTCGCCGGAGACGACCAGGACGTTCCGTTCGGAGCCAGACGCGACGAACGCGTAACCCGCTGCGAGCCCGTAGACGAACCCGGCACACGCGGCGTTGAGCACGAAGCCCGGAGCAGACGCGATCCCTAGAAGGTCACCTACGGTGCAGGCGGCGTTCGGCACTACATCCTGCTCCGTCAACGACGCGACGAGGAGAAAGTCCAGGTCGGAAGCCTGCATCCCGGCGTCGCTCAGCGCAGCGCGAGCTGCCTCCGCGCACATGCGCTCTGCGGACCCGTCGATGTCCGGATCCATGATCCGGCGTTTCCGAATCCCGGTGACCTGGACGGACCAACGATCGAAAATCTCGGCTGCGGCCAGACCCGCTGCTTCCCCCTCTTCGATGCCGCGCAGGGAGGCGCGCGCCGATTCCACGTCGAACGCACGACGGATCGAGTCCATCTCGTAGAGCTCGAAGTTGTCCACGGTCGTCTGCGGAAGGAAGCGTCCCGACCCGGCCACGAAGACCTGCGCCGCATTCGTCGTCAAAACTCTCTCCAGCCTCTCGAAGGACCACGTCGCCGGCGAACCGATGAGCGGCTCGCCTTTGACGCACGGGATTTCGGTTGCCGAAGATACGGGATGAGAGGACTGACCTCAATTCAGATGCGTGGCGTGAAGGCCACGCACCGCCCGATGAGGAGGACATGCGGGGTCGGCTGAAACCGGTCTCAGCCTCCGTCGCGCTGGCCTTGCGGGGGCTCGCTTCCGGGGGGAACGGGCGCGTTGCCGACCGGACGGCGGCTGGGATCATCCCGAGGCCTGACAACGTCCGTTGTCGGTTGTCGGTCGCGTTGCCGGGACTGCCTCTCGGCACGTCGACGCACCTCATCCACCGCGGTGCGCCAGTCTGCTCCCTGTCGCATCCGTCGCCGGATCGCCGACGAGAGTCCCAGCATCTGCTCGCCCCGCGCCCCACGATCCATCGCCCTGTTGACCATCTCCAGGGCGTTCTGGGTCGGCACTCCCGCCTCCGTGAGATCGCCGAGAACGATGAGCGGAACGGCCAGGTCCCGGCCCTGTCTCTCCCGACCCGCCATCGACCGGATCGCGTCGGGAGGCACACCACGACGCAGCGCTTCCGCGGCCGCGGCCACACCGCCCGGCCGGCGATCCCGACCGAGGAGGGTGGTGGCCTCTCTCAACCTGCCTGCATAGGCGTCCAGGGCAGACACGATCCGCCCGGGTGGGTATCCCTTCGCCACGCCTTCGAAGGCCTTTCGCGCGATCAGTCCAGGCGGCACGCCCGCCTCGCGAGCCGCGCGCGCTATCGCCCTGACCTGCGCCGCGTATTCCGCCGGCATGGCTTCCTCGAGCCGCCGGGAAGCAGCATCCTGTCCGGAAACGGGGGAGAAGGACCCCATCACCATACCGGCGGCGACGAGGGCAGCGACCGCCCAACGCGTCTCCGTCGGCCTTCGGGGCAATATTCTGATCGTCCTTGTTGTTCTTGCTTTCATATCACACATCCCGTGGGGCGGACGCGGCGCGCGTCCCGTCCACTCGCACTTAAGACGATTCCGGTTCGCCAGGCGTCACATCAGGCGCCGGCACCGGCTCGTCCACGACGATCGTCGCCTGGGTCATCCCCCAGTCGTCCTCCGTCAGCCCGGGGGCCTCCGCCGGGACATACCAGCGGCCGTCCACCATGAATCCGAAGTGATGGACACCGGGAGTGACGGGCAGCGCCGCCCGCCACACGTCGCCGTCCCTCAACATGGGGACTTCCTCCCAGTTCGTGAAGTCTCCCGTACACGCGACCCGCCCCGCCTCGGCGACCCTCAGGGAGAGGGTGAGCACCTGCCCAGCGTCGCTAATCTCCCAGGTCAGCTCGGGTGCCGGACCAAGCCGAGCGAGATCGAGGGACACGCCGGCCCCGACACCGCCAGCCGTCGGTGAGTCGAGGAGGGGATCCGGACCGTATCTCCCTCCCGACGCGAGGAAACTCGCCTTTCGGCCGGTAGCGACCCGCAGAGCCGCGATCACGGATATTTCGGTTCCGTCGGGCGTGTCCCACACCGATCCCTCGACATAGAAACTCCGTCCAGCCGGTCGAACTTCGAGGCCCAGCCGACCGACCGCGTATGCCCCCTGCGGGCTGTCATAGAACTCCGCGGACAGCCGGGGTGTCAGGGCCCCGAACCGCTGCCCGAGCTCCGCACCGCCTCCCCACGCCCACAGGTCCGAGCCCACGGCGCTATGCGCTTCGAAAACGCGTCGACCTGATCGGGTGTCACGAATGAACGTCTCGATGGTGGATACTTCGGAGACTCCCAACCCTCCATATGCGCTCAAGCGCACGGTGGTGCCGCCCGACCCGAACCATACCTCAGGCTCCGCCTGGGCATACGCCGCGCGGTAGGGAGCGGGCTCGCCGACGGTAAACGCCTCGCCGGTGGCCCTGATTCCGACCGAGACCGTTCGCGACACCGGCTGCACCCAGCCGCCGCCCGCCACGAAGGACACCCAACTCGCTCCGCCATCGCTGAGCGCGAGTCCACCGAATCCTCCGACGTCGAAATAACCACCAGAGCCGAAGAGGCCGGCGAGTCGCAGGCCGCCATTCAAGTACGTGCTCGCGATGCCGGTTCCGCCGGCCGGTGGCAGGGAGTAGGAACCTCCGAGATCCAGGGAGAGCATTGTCTCCTGCGCACGGGCCTGCCCAATCGACAGCAGACACGCTGTCGCGGCCGCACCGGTCGCCGTCCGGAGCAGACGCACCCGGCCGAGAGGCGCGAACCGCTTCTGCTGGCTGCCCTGCGAGATGCTCAGGTTCCGTCGAGCCTGGATACCGCCACGATCGCGTTTCGTTGTCCGAAACCGTCGTCCTGGTAGCCTGCGGCATTCGGGTCCGTAACCCAATCCGCCCCATCGATCACGAACATGTACTCGTGCACGCCGGGCCGAAGTGGGACCCGACCCGACCATACCCCGTCCCCGTCCTCGTCCTCGAGCGCGACGTTGGGTCGCCATTCCGTGAAGTCTCCAACCAGGTGTACCGTTTCAGCAGTGGGCGCATCCACTACGAATTGAACGTATACCAGGGAATCGGCGGTCGCGCCGTCTTCGCGCAGCCCGAGGAAACCGAGAAAGACGACGGCCACCGCCGCTGCGGCCACGGCGGCCGGACGGACCGTGACGAGGCGAGGTCGAAAGAGCCATCCCATCCCCCGCTGCCAGGCGGACTGATGTTCGGCGTCGAGCGCCGACAGTACTCGGGCGTCAAAGCCCAGCGGCGCCCCCGCCGCCGACGTGGCACGAACCTCTTCCAGCAGGCCGTCCCACGCTTCCGCTTTCGCTCTGAGCTCCGCTGGAAGCTGAGAGAGCGTCAAGTCCCCGTCCAGATAGGCTTGCAGCCGGCTGTCCATTGTCAGCTCCCGTGCGACTGGAGTAACACCTGGAGCTCCTCGCGGGCCCGGTGTACTCGCATCTTGAGCGCCGGAACCGATACGTCCAGGGTCTCGGACATCTCCTCGTATGACCATCCTTCCACGTGCTTCATCAGAAACGCCTCTCTCTGTTCCACCGGGAGGCTCTGCAGCGCTCGCTCGATCTCGCGCCTCACCCTTCCCATCTCGGCGTCATGCTCCGGGTCTCCGTCGTTCGATGGCAGGCCGGGCACCTGATCGAAAGGGATCGTCACGCGCTTCGACTTGAGAAAGTCCTTGCATGCGTTCGCTCCGATTCTGAACAGCCATGCCCCTACCCTTTCGGGGTCTCGACACTTCCGAAGGTTGCGGTGCGCCTTGATGAACGCGGACTGCACGACATCCTCGGCGTCATCCTGGCGGCCCGTCATCCTCTCGGCGTGGCGGTACAGGAGATCCTGATACCGGCGAACGATCTCGCCAAACGCCCGATCTGATCCGTGTAATGCCTGACGAACCAGCTCGGTATCGGTAGCGTTTCTTATATCGGACCTCGCGTCGCGTGTCACCAATATGACGATCGGCAGCGTCCACAGGTCACATCGTGCCGCGGGCACTGGACGATCGGGTGGTTCTCGGCTTCGGGACTTCAATATTCGGACCGACCGTCTCGTACGATCGAGTCAACCCCAGTGCGCGTGGCCTCGGAGTGGGCATCGTTGTACAATCCGATCTATGCCTACCATCCACGACCTCAAGACCCCGGCGCTTCTTCTCGACATCGATGTACTCGAGGGGAACCTTCGGCGGATGTCAGAGCGATGCAAGGAGCTGCAAGTTCGGCTGCGGCCCCACGTCAAGACCCACAAGTGTCGCGAAATCGCACTGGCCCAGCGGGCGCTCGGCGCCCATGGGATCACGGTGTCCACGCTGACCGAGGGCCTGGCGTTCGCCGGATTCGGGTTCGATGACCTCACGTGGGCGTTTCCGGTGATCCCCGGGAGACTGACCGAGGCGGCCGAGCTGGCGACTCGCGTAAGCCTCGGGGTCGTCGTTGATTCGGCTGCGGCCGTGGACGGACTCATCGGCGCGGGAGCCCCATTTCGGGTATGGTTGAAGATCGACTGTGGCAATGGAAGGGCCGGACTGGACCCGGGCTCGTCGGTTCCGCGGGAGCTGGCCGAGCGTGTGATCGATGGGGGGCTCGAGCTGGCGGGAATTCTCTCTCACTCGGGCGACGCGTATCGCGCAGCGTCCCGGGACCAGATGGCCCGGATCGCGGACTCCGAGCGGCGCACCATGGCCGGGCTGGCGGGAGAACTCGATGCCCACGGCATCTCCGTCTCCGACGTGAGCGTGGGATCCACTCCTTCGATGTCCGCTTACCGGACGCTGGATGGCGTCACTGAAGTGCGACCCGGCAACTACGCGTTGCACGACTACACGCAGGTGCTGCTCGGATCCTGCGCGTTGGGCCAGTGCGCCGCCACGGTGTTGACCACAGTCGTTTCTTCCAGCGGCGAGCGCGGCACCTCCGTGGTGGACGCGGGAGCGCTGGCCATGTCCCTGGATCCAGGCCCGCCGCACCTGGGTCGACGCAGCTTCGGCGAAATCCTCGACGAGCACGTCCCCGGATCATTCCTGCGAAATGCCCGACTGACCTCGCTCAGTCAGGAACATGGCCTGGTATCCAGGCCCCTCGAACTGGGAACCCGCATCCGGGTGGTTCCGAACCACTCGTGTCTCACTGTGGCCTGTTTTGACGCCTTTTCGGTGGTCCGAGGCGACGACATCGAAGACACCTGGCCCATTCTCCGACGACGCTGATCCTGTTCTGGCACGCGAGATGCAATCATCTGGCGCCGGAAGCGTCCGGCTCGCCCGCGCGAACCGGACTCACGGCGGACCCCGAGTAGCTGCGCCCCGGCCGTTCGGGGGAAGACGGAGGCATCTGGATGGCCAGAATCGGCAAGGCCGATCAAGAGCACAGTGGGCACTATCTTTCTGCCGTGGCTGCGGTCACGGTGGTGGTCGCAGGAATGGCGTGGTACGGCCAGAATCGGATGCTTTTTGCGGCCGCAGCGGCTCTCGGGCTGTACGCACTTCATCTCCTGAGTATTCGCTCTCTCCTCGAGAACCAGAAGCGGCAGAGCCGGGTCCTGGACGCCCAGTGGGAAGTCCTTCAACGTTTCATCAACGCTGCGGACTCCGAGACCGGTGACATGGAGGATCTCGTCCCCGCGATGCCCGTGGACAGGGAAGCTCCCGAGTATCCCGAATCGACCCTGGTCGTTCAGGCCGTGTCGCCCACAAACCCGCCCTCCGCGGAAAGCAAACCGAATCCCGGAACCGATCCGCTCCCGGAGTCCGAAACGCCGAAGGTCGCAGCAGAGGACGACAGGCCAGTCGCCGAACCGGTGGTGCTGGGCAACCTGGTACCTCCGGTCGAGTCGCTGGGGGCGACCGAGTCCGGGTTTGCGCTCGTCGCGGATGAGGACTCGGTCGAGTCTCTGTCGGAGATCCCGGTGTTCGAGGCTGGAGACGAAGCTCCCGCCCCGACCGACGAGCTGGAGATCGAGGAAGACAGTCGGCCGGTGGGCGCCGAAGTCCCGGTCCCCCGCCACTTCGCCCTGGGCACGGTCGCCCTCGTACGCGACCTGCTGACTCCTGCCGAGGTCGCCCGTGTGTTGCTCGAGCAGCGCAGACAGCCGGGCAAGAAGTTCGGGGCCCTGGCCGTCGAGATGGGCCTGCTCAGTGATAGTCAGCGCGAGGAATTGCTCCTGGCCCAGCAGGAAGGTCTGTTCACGGACGCCGAGATGCGTGACGCCCGGCAGCGACTGCGCGAGTTCCGGGAGACTGCCGCTCACTCGCTGGTGGGGCTCGAGTAGCCCGGCTCACACAGGCTGATCAGCCGTCGAGTCGGTCGAACCGACTTACTGCAGCACGGTAGGAGACCCCGCCTGCGACAGCGCAGCACAGCAAGGTCACCGCGAGCGCCAGGCCGATCTCCGACAGGAGCGGACTTCGTGGCTCCCTTCCCGGCAGCCCGGACATCAGGAATCCTTTCAGAATCCAGATCTGCAGGGCCAGGACTGTCCCCAGATTGATCACCGCTCCGAGCATGAACAGCAACCCGCCGATCGACGTGGGAATCTGCGCGGCGTTCTCTGACTCGAACTCCGGGTAGTAGACCCCCCATGCCAGGGCCTGCGCCGTGAACGCCAGGCTGAGCGCCACCGTCGAGAAGAGGGACAGAACAGCGAGTCCTATCGGCACGCCGAGCAGGGAATTCGTCACGCCCGTGAGGAGCACTGCCAGGACCGTGAGTGGGACCGCCCCCACCCAGTACTTCGCCCCGAGGATCGTACGGGCCTCGAGTGGCGCCGACTTCAACATCCACAGGGTCCGCCCCTCGAGGCTCAAGGCGGGAAACACGAACCGCGCCGCGATCGCCGCCAGAACGAATCCCGACAGGGCGAGGTTGAGGAACACCACGAGGGTGATGAGATAGCGAGTGATCATCTCGCCTGAGCTGAGCGGAAGAACTCTCATGTTGTAGACATAGACGACGACCAGTACTCCGAGGATGATGAGCTGCGACCACTGGGTCGTATCCCTGAAGAATATCCTCACGTCCTTGAGCACCAGCTGCTGCTGCTGAAGCGACGCGCCGCTGACCGTGCGTTCGAACCAGGTCCAGCCGGAATGGTGCCGGATCCGGTTTTCGGTCCCTTCCTGCGCGCGGGTGAAGCATAGGGGGTACAGGCTCCGGTGAAGCATGGCGCCGATGGTGACCGTGCCGGCAGCGGTGGTCCATAGAAGGATCAGAAGAAACGGGTCGAAACCGCCCTGAAGAAAACCGGCGAGGGCATCCGCGCCCCACTGAGAGGGAAGCCAGGGAGACGAGGGCCCGCGCAGGGCGGCCATGAAATCGACCAGGTTCCGGTAGGACTCCGGGTTCACCAGCCGCTCCGGACGAAGCACGCGGAGCAGGAGGATGACCAGGCCCGCGGACGCGACCGCTACGATGCCGAGGATGTCCTTCGAGCGACGGGCAGGAAACAGACGGACGAGCAGCAGCGTGATGGCACTCCCGACCGCCGCCGGTATGACCAGGAAGGGAACCACGGCCGCGACGGACAAAGCGACGAACTGCCATCCGCCGTCGTACACCGTCCAGTATGCGGCCAGCATCGGCACGAGCATCAGTACCACCATCCAGGACGAGCTGACGAGCGTTTCGGTGAGTCGCGTCAGGTAAACGGACAGCCAGTCGACGGGCGCCGCTCGGATCCATGGAAGATCGCGAGAGAGAAAGAAGCTCGAAAGCGCGGCGATCAGATTCGACAGCAGGAGGATCCCCAGAAACATGAGGAGTCCGAGAGCCAGTAGTTTCGAGGCGAGAAGAGGCCCTACCTCCTCGACACCCCTGAGCGTACGCAGCAACCGGGTCAACGCCACATAGATGAACGGCCACGCGGCGGCTCCGACTCCGAGAACCATCGCTGCACGGCCCCAGCGACCCGGACCCGTCAGGCCGCGTCGTCGCGCGGAGAGGAACTTCGGTGTGAGCAGGAGAGCGTACTCGCGTCCCAGGGACATCCTCACTCTCCAATCGCCCGGGCGATCTCCGAATCCGTGGCCCCGCGCGTGATCTTCAGGAAGATCTCTTCGAGGCCGGCCGCCTCCGATCGAGCCTCCCGACGCAGATCATCTATCGAACCCGCGGCCACGACGCTCCCCCGATCGATTACGGCCAGCCGGTCACACAGGCTCTCGGCCAGTTCCAGTGTATGGGTCGACACGAGCGCGGTGCCTCCATTGTCAGCGAACTTCCGCAGAACGTCCTTTAGCAGCCAGGCCGATCGAGGATCGAGCCCGACCATGGGCTCGTCCACGACCAGCACTCCGGGACGGTGGATCAGCGCGGATGAGATGATCAGCTTCTGTCGCATGCCATGCGAGTACGATTCAACGAGTTGATCCTTCCACGGAGCCAGGTCCCACAGACCCAGCAACTCGTCGATCCGGGTCTCCACTTCCGGGCCCTCGAGGCCATACAGCCCGGCCGAGAAACGGAGGAGTTCGGCTCCCGTGAGCTTGTCGTACACGAACGGTCTATCCGGAACGAAACCGAGAACCTCTCTGGCCTCGATCGGCTCGACGACGTTGTCGTGCCCCGCGACGATCACTCGACCCGAGTCCGGTCTGAGGATTCCGGCTATCATCCTGAGCGTCGTCGTCTTCCCCGCCCCATTGGGACCCAGGAGGCCGAATATCTGGCCCGCCTCGATGTCGAGGTCGATTCCGGCTACCGCGGTGAAATCGCCGTAGCGTTTCGTAAGGCTCTCGAGACGGATCATTCCGGCTCCCCTTGCTGGTCGCGGTCAGTGGGCGGCGCGGACGGGGCGGCCCCCGGGCGTGTGAAGAACGCCAGCTCAAAAGCCGTTCGCTCCACCCGCAGTCCTCCGAAGATGTCTCCGTCCACCAGCCTTCCGTCCTCGTCGATCCACGCCTCCCTGGTCTCTCCCTCGGAGCCGCTTCGGACCCGCCACGCGCGTACCGTATCCTCCCTGACCGGAATCCAGGCTCCGGAGATGGAGTCCGTGTCCGCACTGTCAGGGAACGCGAGCGAGGCGGCCTCCAGGATTTCGATCTCCTGCGGGCGGACCCCGGCCACCAGTGGATCGAACACCGTCACACCGTATGTTCGTCCAGGCTCGGTCTGTCCCGCGGCGGCGAGTCGGAGACGCCAGCCGGAAGGGGTCGTGACCGACCCGGAGACGGACACTCGGCCGGTCTGCCGGCCCGTCGAGTCATACAGTCGAATCACCGAGTCGCCGTCGAAAACCACCCGGATTCCCGCGGTGTCGTCGCCGACCACCGAGGTGTGGATCAGGCTGTCCAGATTCAGGCGCGAGTCCAGGTACTCTTCCGCGGAACGCTCCGAGCGCCT
Organism: uncultured Gemmatimonadota bacterium; assembly: GCA_964602635.1. Lineage (GTDB taxonomy): Bacteria > Gemmatimonadota > Gemmatimonadetes > Palauibacterales > Palauibacteraceae > Benthicola. The sequence continues at coordinate 16,203 of CAZRRU010000189.1, forward strand.
TGCCACCCCCATGGAAGGCAGATCCAGGAGCACTCGATCCCGGACACGAAACCCTGCGGCCGCGGGCAGCGTGTCGATCTCGACCTGTCCCCAGCCGGCGCGCACGTCGCCGCGGAAGACCGCGTAGTAGGCGACTCCGGGGGGAAGCGTCGTCACGCCGATGGCGAGGCGCTGAGCCGCTGCCGGAAAAAACACTCGTTTCGCTTGCCATCCCAATGCCGCGATCCAGGCGGCCAGCACGACTAACGCGAAGCCCACACGACCCATTGATCCCTGCCTGTCTGTCTCTTCCGTGTCAGTTCCATCCCGAGGCGTGCTGCAGACCCTGCTGACGCTGTTTCGGCCGCCGGCTACGAGGCAGATGCCATTGCGTCAGGGTGTCGCGCAAGGCCGGCGGACGCGATCAGGTGGTCGACTGTCGTTCGATCGCTCTGGCCAGATCGACTCGCGTGTCCACATCGATGGGCGATGAAACGTCTATCGGCACGAGCGAGACCGGCACCCTGGACCGGAGGATGAGGCCCCACACGTTGGTTTCCGGCTCGCGGCCGGCGGCGAGATCCGGTATGCGCCGCAGCACCGATTCCGGCACGAGGACCGGGTGTCCCGGGCGGTCTCGGTACGCCGCCCGCAAGACAGTGCGCGGACCACCGGTCGCGGCGTCCCGTACGATCCGGACATGCTCGGTGGCAAGACCGGGCTCGTCTCCAAGCAGGATCATGGCACCGGCCACCGAATCATCCGCTAGCGCCTCGACGCCGGCGATCACGGAGGCGAGGCGTCCGCAAGGCCCCTCCCGCACCCTCGCAAAGCGGATCGGCAGACCGTTGAGAGCAGACGGAACGGCTCGCTCCTCCCGGCCGACGACCACGACGACCGGTCCCAGGCCCGCTGCCAGTGCGGTCGAGACGACCCTGCGGATTACGGTCGTCCCCTCGAACTGGCAGAGGAGCTTCGAACCTCCCTCCATCCGCGTCGAGCTGCCGGCGGCCAGGATCAGGCCGGCGAAACCGTGCCGTGCGTCGTCCCCGTCGGCTGGCCGCGTCATCCCGCTCGGCCCGCCGCCTGAGTTCCGAGACGCCGAACCGCCAGCATCTCAGCCAGAATCGAGACCGCCATCTCGTGCGGGGTCACCGCACCGATGTCGAGACCGATCGGACCGCGGATTCGGTCGAGACCGGGCGACGAAGCGCCCGCCGCCAGCAGGGCTTCGCGCCGGAGCCGCTGCGTTCGCCTCCCACCGAGCAGGCCTATGTACCGGCACCCGGAGGTGAGCGCAGCCTGGAGACCCTGAAGATCCAGCCTTTCGTCGTGGGCGAGGATCGCAACATCCGTCCACTCGTCCAGGTCCATTGCACTCGACGCCTGGTCGGGCCATTCGACGATGACGTTCGCGTCAGGGAACAGGTCCGGGCGGGCGAGACCGGGCCGAGGATCCACGACCGTGACCTGGTATCCAACGCACGACGTCAGTGCCGCGAGCGCAATCGCCACGGGGGTGGCTCCGACGATGAGAAGTCTGCGGGGAGGGAGGACCCGGTCGACGAAGGCCGCGTGGCCCCCCGAGGCGAGCTCCACGGTCTCGCCACCCTCGCGGGCGAACAGCCGACCAGTGCTTGCGACCACCTCTTCATCCAGGTCCGAGTCTCCCAGACTTCCGACGGTCGAGCCATCCCGGCGGACCAGGATCTGTCGGCCGAGGATCCCGGCCGACAGCCCCGTGACAAGCGCCCCGTGCCCGCCTGCACGAGCCCCCGATGACTCCGCGAGCATCGCGACCAGCTCCCCCCACACCGGATCATCAGGTTCGTGGAGGCGGATGAGGACATCGATCTCGCCGCCGCATGCCAGACCCACGCCGACCGCCATTTCATCGCTGATGCCATACGAGACGACCTTCGGCTCGCCGTCAGGACGGCCGGCGAGCAGGCCGAGGATGTGCTCCCGCAGGTCCGCCTCGACACACCCGGCCGAGATCGTCCCGCTGAATGAGCCGTCGCTTGCCGCGGCGTACCGGGCCCCGGGAGGCCTGGGAGCGGACCGTCTGACGCCGATCAGCACAGCCTCGCCCCACGGCTGGCCACGCCTCGTCCAATCGAGGACGGCATCGCGAATCTCTGGAAGGCTCATCTTCCTCGTCTCCCCCCGGCCATTCCGCGGCTCACTTCAAATGTAGGAAATCCCCGCACGTTGCGGGACTGTGTGCTTGACGCCCGGAGACGCTTCGGGTCACGTTGGCGCCCGTCCGGGCGAACTGTATCGATTCCGCCAGGAGCGCGCATTGTCGATCAGCCTTCACAGAGCATTCGAGGTTCGGCAACCGGTCGACGAGGTGTGGCGGTTCCTTACCGATCCCCAGTGCATCGCAGCCTGCATACCGGGCGCACACCTTCTCGACATCGTCGACGGCACCTTCGTCGGGGAGGTGGATCTGAGATTTGGCCCGGTTGGAACGACACTCGCGGGAGAGGCCGGATTCCGCGAACTCGACGCGGCTGAGCATTCGGTGCTGATGGCTGCGACTGCCACGGAACTGACAGGCGACGGGGTCGCGGACCTGAGAATGCGCAGCCGGCTGTCGGAAAGTCAGCATGCGGTCACGAGCGTCGATGTCCGGCTGGGTGTGCGCCTGGCGGGTCGACTCGACGGACCCATAGTCAGCAAGGTTCTGGCCGGCGCCGCTGAGATCCTGCTCCGGCGGTTCGCGGCCTGCGTACGCCACCGACTGGAAGCGACGGAGACTCCGGATGGGGACTGACGGCAAGACACCCGTCAGACAGAGTCGCGGATCTCCCGGACCCGTCCGTCCGGATCGACCACCGTCATACCAGACGTGACCAAGGTCTCCCCGGTCGTTCCATTCGCGACGACGGCTCTTTCACCGCCCATGCGACGAGCCGTATCCAGCGCCTGTCGCGCCCTCGCGAGGAGCGCGGCTGCGTTCGGCATTGCGGTCTCGAACCCTGCGACGCCCGCGCTCAACGTGATCCGGCCGCTCCACGGAGCCGGCAGCGACGCGACTTCCTCGAGAACGCGAACCGCAAAACCATACGCCCCCGAGAGTGTCTCGCCACTCAGGAACACGACAAGTCTGCGCTCGTCCAGCCGGCCGTACATGTTCGAGGCGCGGGTCTGCGACTTGAGGGCCTGAGCCGCAAGGTCGAGGGCCGCGCGGGCCTTCTTCTCGCCGTACATGGACTCATACTCCTCGAAACGATCGACCTCGAACGATACGATCGTCAGCGGGGGCCGTCTTCTGGCAGCCTCGTACAGCTTCTCCAGGAAGTACAGCAAGACCTCTCCGGTCGGCAGATCGCCCACGTGGGGCTTCGAGTCCGCGGGCTCCGGAGTCTGGTCACGCCTGGCGACCCACCACTGGCGCTCCAGTCCGGCCCCGAGCCCGACGGAGGCCGTCACCGCCACTACCAGTCCGATGAGCGACCAATCGGTGGCGGGACCACCCATCAGCGCCGCGAACAGGTCAGCCGTCACCGCCATGGCTGCCGTCCACGCCAATCCGAGCAGAGCCCCCTTCCACCCGAGGTAGCGCGTCAGCAGAAAGACAGGGATCAGACCCAGCAGCCAGACCAGATTTGCCCACACTCCGATCTCGCCATGCAGAGCGAGCCTGGCCACCGCCGCGAGCGCCGGCACGAAGGCGGAGAGCAGGAAGGCGTGAGACGGCATCCGTGGATCTCCGGAAGATCCTCCCAGGTTCGCCTCGTCCACGTTATCCGCCCGATCCCCTGGCGGCTCGAATCTCCTCCGTCAGTCGGGGCAGGACCTCGAACAGATCCCCTACCACTCCGTAGTTCGCGACCCCGAAGATCGGCGCTTCTGCATCCTTGTTGACGGCCACGATGACGCCCGCGGTGCGCATGCCGGCCAGGTGCTGGATCGCTCCGCTGATGCCGATCGCGAAATAGAGATTCGGCGACACGACCTTGCCAGTCTGCCCTACCTGCTCGGAGTGGGGCCGCCAGCCCGCGTCCACGACCGCTCGACTGGCGCCCAGGGTGGCATCGTCGCCTAGGGCCTCGACCAGGTCTTCGAGCAATCGCCAGTTGGCCGCGTCCTGCAGTCCGCGGCCGCCGGCGACCACGACCGGCGCTTCCCGCACGTCCAGGGCGGTACGCTCGGCGGACTCTATCGCGACCACCCGGGTGCGAGGAACGACATCGACGGGCGGCATACTCTCCATCGCGCCTTCGCGCGGATCCACGGTCGCCGGGAACACGTTCGGGCGGATGCTGATCAGCGCCGGTGATCGCAGGAACCTGAAACGACCGTATGCCTTCCCTCCGTACATGGGCCGAGTGACGACCGGCGCCCGGTCCTCAACCGCGATCTCGGTCACTTCCGATGCCAGCGCCACGCCGAGACGCGCTGCCACACGCGCCGACAGATCCTTCCCCTGCGCCGACGCCGGGAAAAGGATGGCGCCGGGAGCAAGCGATTCGGCCGCAGAAACTAGAATCTCGACCGTCGCATCGGGCTGGTACAGATCCAGGGACTCTGCTTCCGTAACCAGGATCCGGTCGGCCCCGAAGCGAGCCAGGTCGGCCGCTGATTCCGCAGATCCAGGCCCGCCTGTTACGACCGCGAGTGCCTGACCACCCAGTTGGTCGGCGAGCTTTCGAGCCGCCGCCACCACCTCTCCGGCCACCGGCCTCAGGGATCCGTCACGCGTCTCGGCGTACGCCAGGATGTCGGCCATCAGAGCACCTTTGCTTCCTCTCGGAGTCGCCGCACCAGCTCTGGCACCGCCTCGGGACCTTCTCCCACGATCTGTGGCTCGGCGCGCGCGGGAGGCGGCGTGAGGCCGAGCAGCTCGATCGTCGGCTCGGCCAGGGCGACGTCCTTCTCTTCCATCGGCTTCCGCTTCGCCGCCATGATCCCCTTGAGGCTCGGATACCGCGGATCGTTAAGTCCTTTCTGAGCCGCGACGATACCTGGAAGATCGAATTCGACGATCTCGTGCCCGCCCTCGATTTCTCGTTTCGCCCTGGCGACACCGCCTTCAATGTCGAGACCCACGACCACCGTGGCGCAGGGCAAGGAAAGCATCTGTGCCACCATCGCCGGAACCTGCATGTTGTCGTCGTCGATGGCCTGCTTCCCGAACAGGACCAGGTCGTAGTCGCGGGCCGTGATCTCGTCGGCAAGCGCCTGCGCTACCGCCACGCCGTCGATGGAACCGTTCGACCGGAGAAGCACGCCATCATCAGCTCCCATGGCGAGCGCGGAGCGCAGTGTTTCCCTTGCCTCCTCGGGCCCGACGGTAATGGCCGTGACCGTCCCTTCCCCCGCTTCCTCCTTGAGTCGCAAGGCTTCTTCCAGAGCGTACTCGTCGTATGGATTCATGACGTACTTCACGCCAGAATCGTCGATCGTCCTTCCGTCGGCCGAGACCCGCACCCGTGCTTCGGAGTCGGGAACTCGCTTGATGCATACGATGGATCTCACTATGGCACCTTCAGTTAGCCAGTTTTTCGATCTCGCCGTCGGAAATACAGTACAGCCTGAACGAGACCAGGTCGATCAGCTCGTCCGTCACCTGGATCTCCCTCTGGATCGTAGCCCGGTCGACCCCGTCCTCCGGTCGCCGCACCCGCAGCTCCACGAGGCGAGACGCGAGCCACAGGAGAAAATCGTGAGCCACGTCGCGGCGCTCCCGATCCCTGTCGGGCTCTCCATTCTCGGATCGGGGAAGCCAGGCATCCACAAGGGCCAGCAACCCGGGGAATACCATCTCGGTAAGCTCGCCCTCGCCGACGATCTCCTCGTGGGTGAGCTGCTCCCAGTTGAGCTCGTTCCAGTAGAGCTCGCACGCCTCCTCGAACAGGTGACGCCTGGCAGCCGGGGCCGTAGGCCGCAAGATGAGGTCGTCCGGGTCCAATTCCCGGTTCACCTGGCGACGCAACGAACGGATCCGCTCTTCCACCAGCGTCCGGGCCGCGAGATCCAGGCCGCGGTTGTCCTGTACTTCCGTCACTTTGCTCCCGCTCTGTTCAGGTTGGACCGTCGCCCGCCGTCGTTCATGCCGCGGAGAAAGATGCGCCGGCCGTTAGCAGCGAGCAAGCAATCCGGGGCATCGCGGACGCCGTAGCGCTTGCCCATTCCCGTGTCCCGCACCTAGCATCCCGCCGGAATCCGGTGCAACGCCTGACGAGAGAGACGTGTTAACAGTGTTGCGAGGGCGGCGGCCAGATACTCGACACCGATCTCGACCAGCCGGTCGAGAGTCGTCCGGATTCGGGGCGGTGTGAGAACGTCTGCGAGTCTGGCGGAAGAGCAGACCCTGGTTCGGTCCGTACAGGAGGGAGACGGGACTGCGTTCGGAGTCCTCGTCGATCGGTATCTGGACTCTGCGTACGCGACGGCGCTGTCCGTGCTGCGCAACGCGCACGATGCGGAGGATGCGGTACAGAGCGCCTTCATCAGGGCTCTCGAGCGCATCGATCAGTTGAAGCCTGGAAGTCCATTTGGACCATGGTTTTACAGGGTACTTCGATCTACGTGCCTGAACCTGCGCCGCCGCGAGGCGCTCAGGAGCCATGATGACATTCCGGCATCGGCGGCGGGCGGCCGCAACCCGGAGAAGGACCTCGAGCGAGAGCTGACTCGGGAAAAGGTGATCGGCGCCCTTGGTGAGTTGCCGGAGATGCAACGCCTGGCGGTGACGCTGTACGACCTGGAGGGATACAGCCACCAGGAAATCGGCGAAATCCTGGGAATCGCCGTGGGGACGTCGAGGGCGCACGTACACCACGCTCGCCGCACGCTGCGACGGCTGATCGGACCGGATGCCGGACCGGAGAGTGGTGAGCACGAGTCAATGGAGTAGGTAATGAGCAACGACAGGTGGCCGATGTGGCTGCGCACGCTGCGCCCGGACGAACTTGCGCGGCGCCGAATGCGGGGGGCAATTCTGGATGAGGCGTTGCCGCTCCTGGGCGCGCGGCGGAACAGCTGGCCCGACGTAGTGGCGGAATGGGCCACGATTCTGAGCCCCGTCGCCGCAGCCGTGACCCTGATCTTCGCGGGCCTCGCCCTGCGGCAGGCCGGGAGCGCGGCCGCTGTGGAGGACCTGGCGAGCGCTCCGGCAGTCGAAGAGCTGGTGCGCCCGGGTGATGTCCTGCCGTCGGCCTTTGGTCGAGACAGCGTTCCGGACCTGGACGTTGTCATGACGGTCATCTATGAGTCGGAAGGCCCATGATCAGGGCCAGTCGAGGACGGGCTGCCGTCCTCTTGCTGCTCATGTTCGCCTCGGGGTTGGCGGTAGGCCTTGCAGCAGAGCGGTACGCGCTTCATCGCGGAATCGGACGCGAAATCTCCTCGCCCACCCGACAGGGACGAAGCACGATCGAGCGCTTCGCCGACGAGCTCGGCATCACGCCGGAGCAGCAGGCCCGGATCGACCCGATCCTGGTAGAGACACGTGAACAAATGTCGGCCGTCTTCGATCGTGTACGGCCGGAGTGGGAGGCCGTCGTCGACTCTGCCCGCGCGCGGATCGAATCGGTCCTCACTGCCGATCAGGCGAGGAGGTACGGGGCCCTGCTGGAAGAGCAGAAGCGGGAACGGGGGGCCGAATCCAAACACGGGAAAGAAGGGACGTCAGGCGGGGGCTCCGACTGAACGCGAGAATCCGGACCCGGGCAAGGGCGACTCCCGTGTGTGACTACCCCCAAACACTCGATGGAACGGGTCTCCAAGGATTAGATGTCGTACGAGCATGGTCTAACTTCAGGTCAATGCAATGTGTGAACTGCGGGCCGACAGACAGATAATGAGGCGTTCGATGCGAGACTTCATTCGCGTGGCGATGGCGGTGCTCCCGGTCTTCCTCGCGGTGCCCGAGGTGGGGGCACAGGATTTGGTGCGGAAGGTCACGCTGGAGGAAGCGCTGGGGCTGGCGGAGCGGAACAATCCGAACCTGGAGCAGTC
>CAZRRU010000190.1:0-4931 GCA_964602635.1 uncultured Gemmatimonadota bacterium
CGCGGGGTCGTGGTGCCTTCCGGAACGCACTCGGTCAGCCTCAGGTATTCGGCGGCGGAATTCAGGGTCGGCTTCGCCACCTCCGGACTCTCGGCTCTGGCCTGCATCGCCGGGCTGCTGGCCCTGGGGTGGAGAGGCCGCCGGGGTCGCGGTGGGGTCGGGCCGCGGGAGGCAGGAGGGTCCGAGGACGCATGACGGTTACTCCGCGCACGCGTCGGCTCGCCAGCTTCCTATTCCTCGCAGTGGCACTCATTTTCGTGGGTGCGCTGCTTCGCGGCCAGTGGACGGCGCTGGATGAGGTCCTGGAGTCGACCCGGAGATTCGACTGGTCGTTCAACCCGTGGTGGCTGACGGCTGCCGTCGGGGTCGGTGTGGCCAACCTGTTCCTGATGGGCCTCGTGTGGGCCGGGCTGTTTCGACGCACTGGGGGAGCTGCCCGCCCGGAGGAGGCCGTCAGGGTCTGGGTCGTCACCAATTTCGGCCGATACATCCCCGGCAAAGTATGGCAACTCGGCGGCCTGGCCGTGTACATAAGGGCCGGGGTGACTCCGGGGCGGCCGCCCTCGTGTCGGCCATGGCCTTCCAGATCATCTCACTGGTCACGGGCGCAGCGATTTCGATTGCCACGATAGGCGTCAAGTGGGCTGGCGGCGGCGGCTGGCTGCCCGGGTTGTTGACGTTGGGGCTGATCCTGTTCGCGGGCCTCCATCCCAGGGTGATTCGGTGGATCGCAGGGTGGATCGGGTCGTGGCTCGGGGAGACCGTTGTCGGTGTGGACCTGGGCGCCCGTGACATCTTTCGCGCCGCGGCCGGTATGCTCACGGCGTGGCTGCTGTACGGCGCGGGCTTTCTGCTCTTGTTGCGGGGCATCGGGGTGCCATGGGAAGTCAGTCAGATACATGTGCTTACGGGCGTTTTCGCCGCCAGCTACGTTGTCGGCTACCTTGTGTTGGTTGCCCCCGGGGGCCTGGTGGTGAGAGAGGGCGCGATGACGGCTCTCCTGGCTGAACTGGGGGGACTGGCGGTTGGAGTCGGGGCGGCCGTGGCGATCATGGCCCGGGTCTGGATGGTCCTGGTCGAGCTCCTGGCGCTGGCTCTTGTGCTGATGTGGTCGCGGTCCGGAGAGGAAGAGGAGAAGTTCGCTTGAACGAGTCTCGGGAAGCCGGTGGAACCGAAGCTGGCGGACAGGGCAGGGTGCTCGTGGTCATGCCCACATACAACGAGGCGACGAACGTCGCCTCGATCGTGCCGGCGGTCCTCGACCAGGATTCCCGCATCGACGTTCTGGTGGTCGACGACGCTTCACCGGACGGAACGGGCGACCTGGCGGACGAAATGGCGGCCGAGAGCTCCCGGATACACGTGGTCCATCGGGAGGGCAAGCAGGGACTGGGCAGCGCCTATCTCAAGGGATTCACCTGGGGCCTCGAGCGCGGCTACGAGTTTCTCATCGAGATGGACTCGGATCACTCACACGATCCCAAGTACCTGCCGGATCTGCTCAGAGCGGTGGAAGGCGATCTCGACCTGGTGATCGGCTCGCGCTATGTGCGTGGCGTCAATGTCGTCAACTGGCCGATGTCGCGCCTGCTGCTGTCGTGGTTCGCGAACAAATACGCTCGCGTGGTTACCGGGCTTCCGTTGTCGGATGCCACGGCGGGATTCAAGTGTTTCCGCCGGGAAGTGCTCGAGTCGATCGACTTCGAGAGCGTCGGCTCCACCGGATACGCCTTTCAGATCGAGATGGACTTCCGCGCGTGGAAGAACGGGTTTCGCGTCGGGGAGGTGCCGATCGTGTTCGTCGACCGGGTGGAGGGCGAGAGCAAGATGTCCGGTACTATCGTGCGCGAAGCCGTGTGGCGTGTGTGGGCCCTGCGATTCGCGTCTCTGTTCGGTCGTCTCTGATTCTACCCATCCGGGCCGCTGGCCGCTCACAGCGATAGGCGGGGGAGGAAGGGGGCCTCAGGCACACAGCATTGTGCTAGTTTACATAATACATGTTATGCGCCGTTGACGACCGGTAGGCCAGCAGAGCCTTCCTCAGGCAGCAGAGCCTGCCTCAGCTCGCCGGCTCGTCCGCCTCTCCAGGGGCGCCCTCGCTGGCCGGTGGTTCCTCGGCAGCCTGCCCGGCCTCATCCCGGGGTCCCTCGGTCGGGCTGACCGTCGGTTCCGGAGCGACCGGGAGCGCCGCCGCTGCCACTGCACCGAAGCGTTCGATGGCCCGTACCTCGCCGAGACGAACGGCGTATACCTCCTGGCCGGCCGGGTCCTCCTCGGCCTCGTCCACAAGTTGCTCGTACAGTGAGGCAGCCTCCGAGTACCTTCCACCGATCGTGTGCAGGCGGGCCTGCTCGGCCATGGCGGTGTGACGCTGGTAGTCGAAGCGCGCATTGGAACCGAGTCGCTCGTACCACTCGAGCGCCCGGTCTGCGTCGCCCCCCTGTTCGTAGGCCGCGGCAATCATCTCCATGGCCGTGTACGAGAGAGGGTTGGCCTCGCCCAGGTCCGCGACGGGCTCGAGTGCCTGGATCGCGAGACCGAGGCTGTCTCGACGGAGCTCGAGATCTCCCAGGGCGACCCGGGCCTGGTTGGCGTAGGAAGTACCGGAATACTGATCGATGAAGATGCGTAGCTCGGAGCGGACCGTCTCGATGTCCGCGGACTGAGACGCGATCTGAATCTCCTGGAGGCGGACGGAGGCGCGCGCAACGAGCTTGTCCCGATAATCCTGGTAGTAGAACGCCGCGGCGACCACGGCCACGAGCGCGATTCCTCCGGCGATAACCGCCCGCCGGTGGGTCTCCGCCCACGTCGCGGCTTCAAGTATCCGCTCGGTGACATGATCTTCGGTGTCCAGATGTTCAGGCCGCTTCTCGCGGGCCATCGACTTAGCCATGTACCCCCGCCACACCTTTCTGCAACCTCAAGCGCCCGACGACGGGCACACGGGTAGATAAATGCTGTGTTGCCATTAACTTACGGCAATCTACGTTATCTGCGGCCTCGGCTTCGACGGAAGGGGCCGGTTCGGGCCGGGATCCGCCGTCTACCAGGCAGCGGAAGAAACTACGGGAAGCCCGGCAGTCCAGTCAATGCGAGCTTCCGTGCATGACGCGGCGGTGTACCCAGACGTAGACCGCGACGATGAGGGCGAGTCCGGCGAAGACCCACGGGAGGTTGTTCCCGATGAGGGCTTCGCCCGCATGCACCAGCTCGGCGTAGCTCATCTCGCGAGTTCCCTTCCCCAGTCCAAATCCCGTCAGAGCCAGGATGATCACCCAGATCCCTGCCCCGAGACCGGTGAACAGCGCAAACCTGCCGAACCGCATGCGTGACAGACCGGCCGGAATCGAGATGAGCTGCCGAACGGCGGGAATGAGCCGGCAGACGAAGGTGGTGACTTCACCGTGCCGGCGGAAGAGTTCCTCCGAGCGCTCCAGGGCCGACGCCGGTAGAAAGAAGTACCGGCCGTAGCGGTATAGAAAGGGCCGGCCGAGCTTCAGAGAAAGTCCGTAGTTGACGAACGCTCCCGCCAGGGAGCCAAGGATCCCCGCGACCACTGCCACGGCCAGCCCGAGCGCCGGGTCGGGTGGGACGAACTCTCCACGAGCGGCCATGAAACCGGCCGGGATCATGACCACTTCCGACGGAAACGGGATGAAAGAGCTCTCGATGGCCATCAGGACGAACACGATCAGCGGACCCCACGTTCGCCCCAGTTCGGCGCCCACCTGGACGTACTCAATCAGCAGCTCGGTCATCTACGCCACCCGTTGCCCGTCAATTGCTTTGCCATCCCTCTTCCCCCGTAAGCGGCACGAAGCGCGCGCTGTCGACGGTTTCCTCATGCAACTGCCCGTCGGTGCCGAGCGTGACGCGGATCAGGTGCTGCCCGGAATCGTTCCCCACGGGGATGATGAGGCGGCCACCGACCGCCAGCTGCGTCACGAGCGGCTCTGGTACCCGTGGGGCCGCCGCACCGCACAAGATGACGTCGTAGGGTGCGTGCTCGGGCCAGCCCCCGCTGCCGTCGCCGATGCGAAGGGTGACGTTCTCCACCGCGAGTTCCTGCAACCGCGCATCGGCGAGGTCCCCGAGCTCCTCGACGGTCTCCACCGAGTAGACGTGGGCGGCGAGCTGGCTCAGAAGAGCCGTCTGGTAACCCGAGCCCGTTCCGATTTCCAGTACCTTTTCCTCGCCGCTTAAGGCGGCCAGCTCGAGATGCAGCGCGTGTGCCCCGGGCCTCGAGATCGTCTGCCCGTGCCCAAGCGGGAGGGCGACATCCTCGTAAGAGCGGTGAATGATCGCGTCCGGAACGAACATGTGCCTCGGAATCGCGTCGAAGGCGTGCAGGATGGCAAGGTCGTTCACACCGCCCGCCTGCAGCTTCTCGATAAGCCGCCGCCGATCGCGGCGATATGCGGGATCTATCCTCCCAGCATCCACGACCGGACCTCGCTGATCAGACGGTAGTTCGTAAGGTCGAGATGGAGAGGCGTGACGGAAACGTAACCGGCCTGCACCGCGCGAAAGTCGGAATCGTCGCGGCCGCTCCAGCGGGAGACTCCACCACCGATCCAGAAGTACTCCCGGCCGGACGGGTCCTCGCGTCGCGTCAGGGAGTCGGCATAGACTCTCCGTCCGAGGGTAGTCACGCGCACCCCATTCAACTCGTCCGCCGGGACGTCGGGCAGGTTGATGTTGAAGAAGGTCTCCTCGGGGAAGTCGGACCGCCGGACCAGCGCACCTATCAAATCGGTGAGAACGTCCGCGTATCCGGGGATCCGGTCCGCCGCCCGGCTGGAATAGGACACGGCGATCGCCGGAATGCCCAGTATGGTGCCCTCCATGGCCGCCGCCACGGTCCCCGAGTAGAGGACGTCCTCTCCCATGTTGGGGCCGTGGTTGACGCCGGAGAGAACGAAGTCGGG
>CAZRRU010000191.1:0-40733 GCA_964602635.1 uncultured Gemmatimonadota bacterium
TGCCGTTCTATCTCGATCCGGAGGAGGCCCTGATGGCCGAGGCGGCAGCTGCCCCGATCCACGAACCGAAGCGCGAGGGTCGCAACGGCAACATCACCAAGCGCGTCGAGCTGGAGTTCGGGCGGGTCGACGACCTGATGAGCGAGGCGGACGTGGTCGTGGAAGGCGACTATTTCTTCCACGGCACCACGCACGCGCCGATCGAGCCGCACTGCGCGATCGGGAACGTGGACGCGGACGGCCTGCTCACCGTGTGGTCCTCCACCCAGGTACCCCACTACCTGCAGCGCGAGCTGGCCCGCGTCCTGGAGCTGGACGTGGCCCGCATCAGGGTCGTGCAACCCGCTGTGGGCGGAGCTTTCGGCGGCAAGTCGGAGCCGTTCGACCTGGAATTCTGCGTCGCGTTGCTGGCCCTGCGCACAGGCCGCCCGGTGAAGCTTCTGTACACGCGCGAGGAGCTGTTCTATTCACACCGCGGCCGGCATCCGATGAACATGTGGTACCGCGTCGGTGCCTCGCGGGACGGGAAGCTGAAGGCCGTGGATGCGCGCAGCCTGCTGGACGGTGGGGCGTACGCCTCGTTCGGCCTCGTCACCACCTACTACAGCGGCCAGCTGCTCACGGCGCCATACGCGCTCGAATCGTACCGGTTCGATTCAACCCGCGTGTATACCAACAAGCCGCCGTGCGGACCGAAGCGTGGCCACGGTTCGGTGCAGCCCCGGTTCGCCTTCGAGATCTCGCTGGACAAGGTGGCGGCCGAACTGGATATGGATCCGATCGAGCTCAGACGCCGCAACTTCATGGGCACCGGGCGGACGGTGAACGAGTTCCGGGTACAGTCGAACGGTTTCCTGGAGTGTCTCGACGCGGTCGAGACGGCGAGCGGCTGGAAGGACAAGCATCGCAAGCTCCCGTACCGCAGGGGAGTAGGGGTCGCGGGCTCGTGCTACATCTCCGGCACCAACTACCCGATCTACCCGAACGAGATGCCACAGGCTGCCGTGCAGGTGCAGGTGGAACGGTCCGGGCGGGTGAGCGTGCTGCACGGAGCGTCGGAGATCGGGCAGGGGTCGGACGCCACGATGGCGGCGATCGCGGCCGAGGAGCTCGGCGTGCCGCTGGGCTATGTCCGCGTGTTCTCGGCCGATACGGACCTCGTTCCGGTGGACCTCGGAGCCTACTCGTCGCGCGAGACCTTGATGGTGGGCAACGCGTGTGTGCATGCGTGCCGCCAGGTGGGAGACATCGTGCGGGCCAGCGTGGGCCGGGCCCTGGAGATTCCTGCCGGCCGGGTGGGGCTCGCCGGCGGGTGGGCGTTCGACTCGGAATCTCCGACCGAAGACGACCGTCACCTGCCGATCGCGGCCGCGTTCCAGCTCGCCGAAGCGGAGCACGGCACGCTGGGCGCCGTCGGGCACTACAACACGCCGAAGGAAGGCGTGCACGGAGAGTACCGGGGAGGGACGATCGGAGCGTCCCCGGCCTACAGCTTCACGGCGCATGTGGCCGAGGTCGAGGTCGATAATGACACCGGTTTCGTGGACGTGAAGACGATCTGGGTGGCGCATGACTGCGGACGGGCGCTGAACCCGATGCTGGTCGAAGGCCAGATGGAGGGCTCCGCGTACATGGGTTTCGCCGAGGCGATCATGGAGCAGCAGATCATGAAGCGTGGCGAACCGGAGGGAGGATTGCACGACGCGCCGTCCCTGCTCGACTACAGGATCCCGACATCGCTCGACTGCCCGGAGTTCGTGGCCCTGATCGTCGAGGCGGCAGACCCAGAAGGGCCTTACGGCGCGAAAGAAGCAGGGGAGGGGCCCCTGCACCCCTCGCTCCCGGCGATCGCCAACGCGATCTGGGATGCGGTAGGCGTGCGCATGGACTCGCTCCCGTTTACGCCGGACCGGGTGTGGCGGGCGCTTCAGGATCGGGAGGGCGGCTGATGGGACAGGGAAGGGTGGAGACCGCGACACTGGCGGGTGGCTGCTTCTGGTGCCTGGACGGGGCCTACCGGGACCTGCGGGGTGTGATTTCGGTGGAGTCCGGCTACGCGGGCGGGCGGATTGCCGACCCGAAGTACGAGCAGGTATGCGCGGGCACCACTGGACACGCGGAAGTGGTGCGAATCACGTACGATCCGGACGAGATTCCTTATCGCGTTCTGCTGGAGGTCTTCTTCTCCATCCACGATCCGACGACGCTGAACCGACAGGGCGCGGACGTCGGAACCCAATACCGTTCCGCGATCTTCTATCACGACGAGGCTCAGCAGGAGGAAGCGGCGGCGATCATCGCGGAGCTTGAAGCGGAGTCCGTGTTTGCCGACCCGATAGTGACCGAGGTTGCGGCCCTGGACACCTACTACCCGGGCGAGGCCTATCACCAGGACTACTATCGCAACAACCCCGGCCAGGGGTACTGCCAGGTGGTAGTGGCCCCCAAGCTGGCGAAGTTCCGCGCGAAATACGCCTCGAGGCTCAAGGACGCCTAGACGATGAAGCAGCCGATCTTCGTGATGGAGCGCTGGCAGTCGCACCACGAAAATGCCGTCGAATACAACCTCGCGGAGAGCGGAGTCCAGCCGGTCACGCTGGCCGAGCTCCAGGAGCTGACCGGGCTCGATCCCGCCGACACGCTTCTGGGATACGGGCATACGGACGGGAGCCCGTCCCTTCGCCAGCGGATTGCGGCGCTGTATCCTGGCGCGACAGCCGACAACATCGTGGCCACGGTCGGAAGCGCGGAGGCCAACTTCCTCGCCATGTGGCGCCTGGTCGAGCAGGGCGACCGCGTCGTCGTCGTGCGTCCGACCTACGAGCAAACCACCGGCCTGGCGGTCGGACTGGGCGCCCAACTCGACAGCGTGTGGCTGGAGGAAGATCGCGGCTGGCAGCCCGTACCCGGGGCCGCCACGGAGGCCATTCAGCCTGGTACGCGACTCGTGGTGGTCACGAATCCGAACAACCCGACGGGCCATCCGTTGGGAGAAGCTGCGATCGCCGAGATCGTCGAGGCCGCCGGGAGGACCGGCGCGTGGATCCTGTCGGACGAGGTGTACGCCGGAGGCGAGCTGTCCGGCGAGCCGACTCCCTCGTTCTGGGGGCGGACGGACCGCGTCCTGGTCAGCGCCTCGCTGTCCAAGGCGTACGGGCTGCCGGGACTCCGGCTCGGGTGGCTGGTGGCGCCGGCCGAGTTTCGCGAGGAGCTGTGGGCCCGCAAGGATTACACGACGATCGCGCCGTCCCCCCTGTGTGACCGACTGGGCGCGGCGGCGCTGGAGCCCGGGGTTCGGGCCGCGTTGCTCGAGCGCGGACGCGGCATCCTGCGGGCGAACCTTGCCGTGCTCGACGGGTGGGCCGCCGGACACGCCGGCGTTCTGGGCTTCGCGAAGCCGCGCGCCGGGGCGGTAGCCTTCTTCCGCTACGATCTGCCGATCGGCTCGACGGAGCTGGCCGAGCGTCTGCTCGAAGAGCACAGCGTCCTGCTGGTCCCGGGAGACCAGTTCGGGATCGATCGGCACTTCCGCATTGGCTATGGCTACACGAGTCCGCCGCTCGCGCCGGGGCTGGAGCGCGTGTCGAGGATGATCGACCAGCTCGCTGCGGTGCGGGCAGGCTGAGCGTGGAGAGCGTCCGGTGCTGAGGCTTCACCCGTACGAGTATCACCGTCCCGGAACGGTGGAGGAGGCGATCGCGCTATTGGCGGAGCATGCCGGAGACGCGATCCCGATCGCCGGCGGGACGGACCTCGTTCCCAACATGAAGCACGGGCTGTTCAATCCGGGGCACCTCGTTTCCCTGCGCGGCATCGAGGGGATGCGAGGTATCGCCGAGGACGCCGGCGGCTTCACCATAGGTGCCGCCACTACGCTCGACTCCGTGGCCCGGAACGAAGTGGTGCTCGAGGCCCTTCCGTCGCTCGCGCGGGCCTGTGCGCTGGTATCAGGGCCGCAGCTTCGGCGCATGGGCACCATCGGCGGCAACGTGTGCCTCGACACCCGCTGCACCTACTACAACCAGACGCTGTTCTGGAGAAAGGCGCTGGGCTACTGCCTGAAGAAGGATGGGGATGCCTGCCACGTTGTGAAGGGCGGTACCCGGTGCGTGGCTGCCCATTCGGCGGACGCGGCCACGGCCCTCGTGCCCCTGGAGGCCGGGCTCAGGATTGCCGGGCCCGACGGCGAACGGACGACGCCGATCAACAGCTTCTTCACGTCGGACGGGGTGTGGAACCGGCGCATGGAGCCCGGCGAACTGCTCCTGTCCATCCGTGTGCCCCGGCCGGCCGCGGGGACGCGGCACAGCTTCCAGAAGCTGCGCGCGCGCGATTCGATCGACTTCCCGTTGCTCAACCTGGCTGTGCGGGTGGACCTCTCCGAAGAGAAGACGGTGATGGGCCTCCAGATGGCCGCCTCGGGGATGGGCAGCTATCCGCGGAAACTGGGAAAGCTGGAGGCGATCGCGCAGGGGAACCCGCTCACCACGGCAGTGGTGGAAGAGATCGCTCTACAGGCGTTCCGTCAGTGCCATCCCCTGGACAACATCCCGGTGGATGCGGAATGGCGACGGGCGATGGTGCCGGTGCTCGTGCGGAGAGCCCTATCGGAGATCGGCGGTTAGGCGGCCCACCGGTTCTCGGTCGGCAGGACCCCTGGATGCACGAAGGGCCGGGATCTCTCCCGGCCCTTTTCGCGCCCCCGTTCACGAGGACCGATTCAGGTTGCCCGGCTAGACGTTGAACTCTCCGAACGGTTCGAACAGATCTTCCACGAGATCCAGCACATCCTCGATCATGTCGAACAGATCGATCAGCGCTACCACTTCCTCGGTCGTCAAAGGCTCACCGGTCGCGCTCTCGAACACCGGGTCTCCCTCGGTACCGCTGATGTAGACAACGTCCACACCGATATACCTGATCACGCCGTCAATGCTGTTGTCGGCGTTCAGCGCCATCTCGAAATCGATGAACTCGGTTCCGTTCTGAACACGCAGATCAAGGGTGGCGGCTTCGATCGGGTTATCACCGGCGAAATCGAACTCGCCGTGCAGCTCGACGGTGACGCTGACATTCTGGCCGGCGAGCGACAACGCGTAGACGATGTCCATCTCGATCGTCTCGGTCGAGCCAAACAGGGTGGCGCCCTGCGAGAGCACGAAGTCGAGCCGGTCCTGGCCGTCCGAGATGAAGCCCTCGGCAGCGGCCGTCACGCTGATGTCGTTCTCCCCCAGAATCGCGTAGCTGAGCGAGATGAAGTAGTCGACCAGGGTCACCCCGCCGCTCACCGCCTCGATGCGGACTCGCGTGGAAGTCTGACCTCCCTCGTCCGTCAGGTCGAGGTAACCGGTCTCTACCAGCGGATCGATCGGCACATGCGTGAGCGGGTCGATGGCGTACAGAATGAAGCGCACGCCATCCGCGGGTGCGTTCGCGCGCTCGGTGGGCACGTAGTGACCCTCAGCGAAGTTCCACTCGAAGGTCACGCCGAGAAGCTCCGGCGGGAACACGGGCTCGGCGGCGCTACCGGACATGGCATAGCTCTTCACGAACTGGGCCGAGAAAGGAGTCGCAGCCTGATCCAGCTCGCGCGGCATGACCCGGGAGGCACCCATCTGCATTCCGAGGCCCTGGGACACGAGCCCGAGGCTCACCATCACGTCGCTGTCGTCGTCCAGCTTGGCCTGCAGGTTCTGCACGGCCTGTTCGGTCGCTACCGGATCGAAATCGGCCGGATCGACCGGACTCGTACCCTCGTCGCTACACGCACCCGCTGCCAGAGCGAGCACCGCGACCAGTGGCATCCACCTCAGATTACGGAACATGTGACAACCTCCGTTACATCCGTGTTTTTGTCGGCGCGTTCGCGCCTGGCCCACCGAAATCCCCGTTGCCGGCACATTGTCGGCCCGGCGAGACAATGGGACGCACGCATCCGGCGCTGACAGGAGCAAGCCGCGTGCCCGAAAGGGACTACGCACGTAACTCGCTGTACGACAGTCTGTTCGCAGTGTTCCAGTGTTCCCTCTGTTCCCTACCGGGTCACCAATGATTGCAGGATCCCGCCGCGGATTAGCGAAAGACACCGATCCCGCCTTGACTGGCGGGTGCAGGGATGGGAACATCTCCGCCCGAGCGCAGGGCGAGTCGAATGCGGAACACAGAAGGACAGTCAGATGGAAGACATGGGCAGACGGCGGATCGGCATCCTCGTGGGCGGTGGCCCGGCTCCGGGAATCAACAGCGCCATCAGTGCCGCGGCCATGAAGGCCATCGACGATGGATGCGACGTGATCGGGATCCTGGAGGGTTGGGAGCACCTGATCGCGGGGCGAACGGACATGGTCCGCCAGCTGCACGTCGCAGACGTATCGCGCATCCACACCGAGGGCGGATCGATCCTGCGCACGTCGCGGGCCAACCCCACGAAGACGCCCGAAACGCTGGAACGCACCGTGAAGGCTCTGCGCGAGCTCAGCCTGTCCGGTCTGGTGACGATCGGCGGTGACGACACGGCGTTCGCCGCCCGCGAGGTAGCCGAAGCGGCAGACGGCACGTTCCGGGTGGCGCACGTGCCCAAGACGATCGACAACGACCTTCCCCTGCCGGCGGACATGCCGACGTTCGGCTACGAAACGGCCCGCTGGGTGGGGAGCGACCTGTGCCTCAACCTGATGGAGGACTCGCGCACCACGAACCGATGGTTCTTCGTGGTCGTGATGGGACGGAAAGCCGGCCACCTCGCCCTGGGGATCGGCCGGGCCGCCGGCGCCACGTGCACCATCATCGGCGAGGAGTTCAAGGACGATATCATCACCTTCGACGACGTGTGTACGATCCTCGAAGGTGCGATCCTGAAGCGACGAGCCCTGGGGAGAAGAGACGGCCTCGCGATCATCGCCGAGGGAATCGGGGAGAAGATGGATCCCGAGGAGCTGGCGGGCCTGCCGGGCGTGCACGTGGAGTACGACGCATACGACCACATCCGGCTGGCCGAGATCCCGATGGAGACGATCCTGAAGCGCGCGGTACAGAAACGATTCGCGGACCGCGGTGACAAGGTCACGATCACGGACCTGCGACTGGGATATGAGCTGCGCTGCGCCAAGCCCATCACGTTCGACATCGACTACACGCGAACGCTTGGTTTCGGTGCCGCTCGCTTCCTGCTCTCCGATCCCAAGGAGGAGTCCCTTCGGATCGGTGGAATGGTGAGCCTGGGCAGAGGCGGTCACGTGCGGGTGCTCCCGTTCGACGAATTCCGAGATCCCGAGACGGATCGCACGCGGGTGCGCACGGTGGACACGGAGGCCGAGGCGTACGAGGTAGCCCGTCAGTACATGTTGCGGCTGGAGACGGCAGACCTCGAGGACCCGGACATGCTAGACCGCCTGGCCCGCCAGGCCCGCACCGACACGGCCAGCTTCCGGGCCAAGTTCGGTCCGGCCGTCGGCCTGAAGGAATGACGGCCGGCCGCATCCGGGCGGTCCTGTTCGATCTGGACGGGACTCTGATCGACAGCGAACGCCTGATTCTCACTTCGTATCGGCACACGATGCAGGAGCATCTGGGGCACGTGCCTCCCGAGGAGACCTGGAAATCCACGATCGGCCAACCGCTGGTGGTCCAGATGAAGATGTTCGCGGAGCGCGAGGACCAGGTCGCCGCGATGATTCAGACCTACGTGGATCACAACCTCGCCCATCACGACGACTACGTGCTCCCGTTCCCCGGTGTTCGGTCGGTGGTGGAGGTGGTTCGCGAGTCCGGACGCAGCCTCGGGATCGTGACGAGCAAGAAGCGACGGGCTACCCACATGGGCCTGGCGCGCTGCGGCCTTCCGGCCGAGTGGTTCGCGGCGATCGTCACGGCGGACGACGTGGAGCGCTACAAGCCGGAGCCCGAGCCGGTGCTGGAAGCGTTGAGGCGGCTCGGAGTCTCCTCGGATGAGGCCATGTTCGTGGGGGACAGCACGCACGACATGCGGTCCGGGCGGGCGGCGGGCGTCGCCACCGCCGCAGCCCTGTGGGGACCGTATTCCCGGGCCCAGCTCGAGCCGACCGAGCCGGACCTGTGGCTGGCCGAGCCGGGAGACCTGCTGCCCGCGCTCGGGCTCCGGGGTTGATGGCACGAGGCGGTGGCTGCTCTAAGCCACGCTCCCCTATATTGATCGCACCCGTTTGTCTTCTCTGGAGACGACCATGGCCAACCTGCTGGAACGCCTCACAGCTGCACTGGCGGACCGCTACGCCGTCGAGAGAGAGATCGGCCGTGGCGGCATGGCCGTCGTCTTCCTCGCCGAGGACCTGAAGCACCATCGGAACGTTGCCCTCAAGATCCTGCACCCCGAGCTGACCGCCACGCTCGGTGCCGAGCGGTTCCTGAAGGAGATCGAGATCGTAGCGGGGCTTCAACACCCGCACATCCTGCCGCTCTACGATTCTGGCGAGGCGGATGGCCTGCTCTACTACGTGATGCCATTCGCGGAAGGTGAGTCGCTCCGGCAACGTCTCGATCGGGAGAAGCAGATTGCCGTGGATGAGTCCGTACGAATAGCCGTCGAAGTGGCCGACGGACTCGACTATGCGCACCGGAAGGGCGTCGTTCATCGCGATATCAAGCCTGGTAACATCCTGCTCGCCGAGGGACACGCGACGATCGCCGACTTCGGGATCGCGAGGGCCATCGAGGTGGCGCGCGCGGAGCGCGTCACGAGCACGGGACTGGGGGTTGGGACGCCGCTGTACTCGAGTCCCGAGCAGGCCACGGCCCAGGAAACACTGGATGGACGAACCGACATCTACTCACTCGGCTGCGTACTGTACGAGATGCTGGCGGGCGAGCCGCCGCTGACGGGCGCTACGCCGCAGATGATTCAGGCCCGGCGGGTGTCGGAGACGCCGTCCGCACTCCACGGTCTGCGCGATACGGTGCCGCCGGCGCTCGACCACGTGATCGCCAGGGCTCTGGCCAGGGTCCCGGCCGATCGCTACGCCACGGCCTCTCAATTCGGTCAGGCCATGCAGGCGGCAATCTTCGCCACGACACCCGCGGCGCAGGTGTCCCAATGGACGACTGGTGGGGAACCCGTAGCGCCGCCGCACATCGGGTCACGCGGTCGGTGGAAAGCCGGGTTGCCGCTGGGCCTGGGTGCCGCGGCGGTGATTGCTGTCGCTCTATGGATCGCCGGCGGCATGCCCGCCGACACACCACTGGAAATCCGCACTTCGAACATCCTTCAGGTCACACGTGGGGAGGGAGTGGAGTTCCAGCCGGCGCTGTCGCCGGACGGGAAGGACGTAGCGTTCACCGTGGGTCCGATCGGAGACAGGAGCATTGTCGTTCGGAGCGCCGTCGAGATCGGCAGTGGCGGTGAATCGCGCCTCGCTCAAGACGAACCGGGACACCAATCGATTCCCTCCTGGACACCCGATGGCGCGTCTCTGCGCTTCGTCGGCTTCAGCCCCGCTTCCGGCTGGAACTGGAAAGAGGTAGGGAAGCTCGGTGGTTCCGTTCGGACCATCAATCGGCCCTATGGCGGTTGGAACCGACTGTCGCCGGACGGATCCCGGGTCGTGTACTCCCGCCGGGACAGCATCTTCGCGTACGCGGCGGACCACGGTGAGCCCGAGTTGCTCGGCGTGCATCGGGATCGGGTTCGTCCGGGAGAGCTGCACGCGTTTGATTGGTCGCCGGACGGGCGACGGATCGCCTACGTGAACGGCAATTCTACCTGGTGGTACAGCGCGAATGTCGAGAATTCGTCCATCTGGGTCCTCGACGCAGATGGTGGCGAGCCAGTAAGGGTGACTGATGACGATCACCTGAACATGAGCCCCCAATGGCTTGGCGACAGCCGGCGCCTGCTGTTCGTATCCGATCGCGACGGGCCCAGGCGTGTCTACGCGGTCGAGATCGGTCCCGATGGGCCTCGCGGTTCCCCAGGCAGCGTGTCTGGCGCTTCGGATCCGCACACGATCTCCGTTTCCGCGGATGGCCGGAAGCTTGCCTTCTCGAAGTTCACAGCCCGACAGAACATCTGGTCGGTTCCCATCCCAAGGTCGGGCCAGGTCTCGGTTCGCGCCGCGACCCGAATCACCACGGGGAATCAGGTCATCGAGGCCCACAGCCTGTCTCCGGACGGCGAGTGGATCGCGTACGACAGCGACATCCGTGGGGAGTTCGACCTCTACAAGATGCCACTCGAGGGCGGTACTCCCGATCTGATCGTCGACATCTCGGGCACCATGTACAAGCCGACATGGTCTCCGGATGGCACCGAGTTTGCCTTCTATGGCCAGCCGCATGGAGAGGCTGCCCCACAAGTCTTCGTCGTGCCCGCGGCCGGCGGCGCACCTGAGCCGCTGACCGGGTTCCCCGGGATTGATGGCCACCAGGCCTGGTCCCCGGATGGCCTCGTGCTAGCCTTCATGTCTCAGGGACCCGAGGGCCTGGGCGCATTCACCATCTGGACCGTCTCCCGGGACAGCGTCGGCGGTCGCTGGAGCGAGCCGGTCAAGTTGCACGATACCCCGTGCCTGTATCCCGCGTGGGCCCCCGACGGTGAGAGCCTCGTTTGCGATGCCCGTGCCGACCTCGTGAGGGTTTCGAGCGGCGGAGAGGTGCTCGTACGGCTCGTGACCTCCTCAGCTGTTGTCCGCCCTCGGTTTCCGGTGTTCTCGCCTGACGGCTCCCGGATCTACTTCCACGGTGTCCAGGAGGACGGCTCCCAGGGGATCTGGTGGATCCCGCCGGAGGGAGGAATCCCCACGAAGGTGGTGGCCCTCGACGATCCTGCCATGATGCTATTCGGTACCCTCACGGTAGACTTGGAACGGCTCTATTTCACGCTTGCCGAGTACGCGAGCGACATCTGGGTGATGGACCTGGACTGGTGATGGAAGTACCCGCCATGAAGTGATCCTCCCAGGTGCGAAAACTGCCATCTATAGGCTACGCCTCATAATCCCAAGGTCGGACCGGGCCGGACCTGTGGCTGGAAGAGCCGGAAGACCTAACTGCCTTCCTCGGGCTCACCGCCTGACGAACCGTCCTCCTCCCCCGAAGCCGGCCCGAGAGCCACCGCCAGCACGTCGTCCAGAGTCTCCGCGTAGACGAACTCGAATACCTCTGTCACGCTCTCCGGGAGCTCCGCCACGTCGCCCTCGTTATCCTTCGGCAGAACGATCCTCTTGATGCCGGCGCGCAGCGCACCGAGCACCTTCTCCTTCACTCCGCCGATCGCCATCACACGCCCCGTCAGCGTCAGCTCGCCGGTCATGGCCAAATCGGCGGCCACCGGTCTGCCACTCAACGCGCTGATCATGGCCACGGCCATGGCGATACCGGCTGACGGCCCCTCCTTCGGTACCGCTCCGGCCGGGACGTGGATGTGGATCTGCTGGTCCTTCAGCATCTTCTCGCCGATGCCAAGAGCATCGGCCTGGCTGCGGGCGTAGGTGAGCGCTGCCTGGGCGCTCTCCTTCATGACGTCGCCGAGCTGTCCGGTGAGCACGAGACCGTCCCTGCCCTCCATGACCGAGCACTCGACCCGCATGATGTCGCCGCCTACAGGCGTGTAGTACATGCCCGTGGACACGCCGACGGTGTCCTTCTCGACCTTCTTCTCCGGATGCACCTTGGGCTGACCGAGCAGATCACGCAGGTCGTCCACGTCCACCCTGACCGATTCGGCCTCACCTGCCGCTATCTTCCGGGCGCTCTTGCGGGCGATCGAGCCCAGCTCGCGCTCCAGGTTTCGCACACCGGCCTCGCGCGTGTAACTCGACACGATATCTTCGAGCGCCTCGTCGGCCAGCTCGAGCTGTCCTTCGACCAGGCCGTTCTGGTCCATCTGCCGCGGCAGGAGATAGCGCCGGGCGATCTCGAATTTCTCCTCCGCCGTGTAGCCGACGAACTCGATGGCCTCCATCCGGTCCTTGAGCGGACCCGGGATCTGATGAGGGAAGTTCGCGGTGGCGATGAACATCACTTCCGACAGGTCGAACGGAATGCCGAGATAGTGAT
This sequence comes from uncultured Gemmatimonadota bacterium, assembly GCA_964602635.1. Lineage (GTDB taxonomy): Bacteria > Gemmatimonadota > Gemmatimonadetes > Palauibacterales > Palauibacteraceae > Benthicola. The sequence continues at coordinate 12,028 of CAZRRU010000191.1, forward strand.
CCACGAACGCGTCGTTCTGTGCCGGGTCGAGCACCTCCATGAGAGCGGCCGACGGGTCGCCCTGGAATGAGACGCCCAGCTTGTCCACCTCGTCCAGAAGGAACACGGGGTTCTTGCTGCCCGCCCTCTTGAGACCCGAGATGATGCGACCCGGCAGCGCTCCCACGTACGTGCGGCGGTGACCCCGAATGTCCGCCTCGTCCCGAGCCCCGCCGAGCGACACGCGCACGTACTTGCGGCCCATCGCGTCGGCGATCGACTTGGCGATCGAGGTCTTGCCCGTTCCCGGAGGTCCGATGAACAGCACGGTCTGGCCCGTGCGGTCGTCCGTCTGGCCCAGGATGCGGCCGGTCTCCGCTGCCGCTTCGTCCGTGGCGCCGGGACCCCCGCTTTGCGTATCCAATTCGAGGTCCTCGGGCGGCTCGGCAGCGGACTCCGCCTCCAGCTCTGCCTTCGCGTCCGCCTCGACCTGGTTTCGGCGCTCCTGCAGGCTACGCACGGCCAGGAAGTCGAGGACACGGTCCTTGACGTCTGATAGACCGTAGTGGTCGCGCTCGAGTATCTCTTCCGCCCGCTTCAGGTCCAGGCGATCCTCGCTGCGCTCGCTCCACGGGAGGTCCGCGACCGTCTCGAGAAACGTCCGGATCACCTGCGACTCGGCCGCTTCGCGAGGGATGCGCTCGAGCCGGCGGAGCTCCCTGTCCACCTCCGTGCGGGCCTCCTCCGGCAGGTCGAGAGCCTCGAGCCGCTCGCGCAGCTCCTGGATCTCCTCCTGGTCGGCGTCGTCGCCGAGCTCGCTGCGGATGGCCTTCATCTGCTCGCGCAGGAAGACCTCGCGCTGCCGCTCGCCCAGCTCTTCCTGCACCTTGCTGCGGATCTGGGCCTGCGCCTCGAGCACGCCGATCTGACGCTGCAGGTGGAGCAGGAGCTTCCGAAGGCGGTCCTCGACCGAGAGGGTTTCGAGCAGATCCTGCTTCTCGGGCACCTCAAGCTCGGTGTAGAAAGCGACCAGGTCGGCGAGCTCGCCGCCGCTCACCACCCCGCCGAGCAGGTGATCCACTATCTCTTTGGGCACGCCGCGAAGGCGGCTGAGTTGGGCCGCGCGCTCCCGGACCTCCTTGTGGAGAGCCTGGTACGCCGAGTCCTCGTCATCCAGGGCGGGCATGTCCTCCATCCGGCGGACGACCGCCTCGAGGAAGTCTTCGCGCTCGGTGAACTCGAGGACGGCTCCCCGACCCGTGCCCTGCACCACGAGCTGGATTCCGCCCGGGACCCGCTGCATCTGGGCGATCCGGCACACGGTGCCGATCCGATACAGCCCTTCAGGCGTCGGCTCCTCCGTTTCCGCCTCCAGCTGCGAAACGGCGATCAGGCGCTTCGATCCCTGCAGGGCGTGTTCGATGGCCGCCAGGGTCTTATCCCGTCCGGCCGCGATCGGAGCGGCGACGGAAGGAAACACCACCGTGCCCCGCAGCGGCAGGACGGGAAGGCGGGCCCTCTCCTCCAGCAGCTCCTCGGAGTCATCGGAGGACTCGTCTCCTTCTTCCCAGGCTATGTGGACGTCCTCCATCCCCGCCGGCACGTCCTCGGACTCCGCTTGGAACAGGGAAAACAAAGCTGTATTCTTGTGATCGTGCATCATCGGCGATCTCGTTTTCGTGTGTTATGGGCCAGTCCGGTCCCCCGCGTCCGGCCATCGGCCGGTCGGCCCTCTTCGTATTCTATCGCGTTCCCCGACCGTTGCGCAGGAACCGGGCCGGGCTCGTGTGCCGAAAGCGGCCGTGTTCGCGCCGTTCTGGCATGGAACGACCGGCGGCCCTGATGCGGTTCCGCCACAGAGGCAGAACGTGCCGGTACGCGGGTGGCTCAGGACACGCGGTGCCGTTGATTCTCGGCCTGACGGTCCTCGCCTTCGGGGCCTGCTACCCCAGGCCCGTTGATCCGGTCGGCCTCCCGCAGGCGCCGTCGCCGTTCGTGCGCGTCCCCTACGTTCAGAACGTCACCGAGCACGACGCCTCGGTGTTGTGGATGAGCCGGCCCGAATCCGTCGATACCGCTTGGTACCGCGTACCGGGCCTCGACTCGGCATGGACGGGGGTCCCGGTACGGGACCACCGCCACGGAACCCGCCGGGCCGATCTCGGCCCGCTCCCGTTCTCGAGTACGGTGGAGTACGTGGTGTCCGCGAGCGGCACCCGCATGGGGCCGCACGCGTTCCGCACGACGCCGGCCCTGGGAGCCGGGGGCGAAGAGACGCGCGTCCTGCTGTTCGGCGACTCGGGGTGGGGCGGCCCCCAGCAGATCGACCTGGCCCGCCAGATGGAGAGGGATGACTGGGACCTGTCGATCCACGTCGGTGACATCGCCTACGACGACGGATCCGAGAGTGAGTTTACCGAGCGGCATTTCCGCGTATATCCCCGCACTCTGGCGTCCACCCCCTTCTATCCATCGGTCGGGAACCACGATGTGCGAGCGGACGGCGGGCGCTCCTACGATGGCGCCTTTCTGTGGCCGGAGCCGTTCCCCGGGGCACGCTATTACTCCTTCCGATGGGGCCGCATCCTGTTCGTTTCCATCGACACGTCGAGCGAAACGGAAGATGTGATTGATCTTCGGGCCGGGACCGGCCGCCAACTGGAGTGGCTGCGGAACGTCCTCGCGGAGGCCTCGGCGGACAGCAGCGTGAACTGGATCATCACCTTTCAGCACCATCCTCTCTACAGCCACGCGGTCGGGATCAGCGGGCACGGGCTCGATCAGGACGTCCGTCGGAACCTACTTCCCCTGTTCGAACGCTACGGCGTCGATCTGGTCACGGCGGGCCACGACCATCACTACGAGCGCACGTGGCCCATCCGGGACGGCCGCCGCGTGGTGGACGGGTGCGGGCCGGTCCACGTGCTTTCCGGGGGAGGCGGCGCATCACGGTATGCCCGGGACATCACGAATACGGTGCTTCTGGCGACGGCGCAGCGGGTCTACCAGTACGTCGAGCTGACTATCGACGCCGATCGCATCCGCGGGCGCACGATCGATCGCGGTGGACAGGTGGTCGATGAATTCACCGTTCGCCGGTACGCCGGAAGGGCGGCGGGTTTGCCCGCGCGTTGCTCCGAATGAGGCACGTGCCCCGTCGCGCGAGGCCGGTCGCCCTGGCGACCACGCTTCTGATCCTGGCTCTGCTGGCGGGTCTCACGTCCCCCGATGCAGGGGCCCAGGAAGTGCCGACCGCTCCCTCCGACTCCATGGCGGCGGCTGACACGGTTCCGGAGGTGCCCGTCACCGCGGCCGGGGCCGACGCGATCCGCGACACACTGCAGAGACCACCGGCCCAGTATTCGGCCGACTGGGTGGATGTGGTCGAGTTTCCGCTCAAGGTCATCGGCTGGCCGCTGGACCTGGTGCTGGTTCGCTTTCCGGCCTGGCTGGTGGGCCAGCTAACCGCTCCCCGTCCTCCCGGCGGTCTCGTGCGGACCTACCGGGCCATGTCCGAGTGGGGTCTGCGCCCGACGATCCGCTCGACCATCGGCCCGCGGAGCGCCGCGGCACTGGAGCTCCAGTTCGATCGTTACTACCCGTTCTACGTACACGCCGCTGTGTCGCGGCGCCTGTCGCAACGCTACCGGACGGGACTCATCCTGAACGGGCGGACCACGTGGCTCGCCACCGAAGCGAAATGGCAGCGAGACGCGCAAACGCCGTTCTACGGCATCGGGTCGCAGACCGTCGCGGACGACCGCGCGTTCTATCGACGTGACTGGTGGGACGTGTCCGCGCGCACCGGGTTGAAGGTCACGCCGTTCCTGATCCTGGCCGCGGGGGCGGGCTACGAGCACAATGAGATCGGCGACCCGATCGGAACATCGCAGTCGATCTTCACCGAGTTTCCGACCGACTCCCTGTACGGAGCGAGCGAGACCACCGAGTACGTCCGCCTGGAGCTCAGCGGCACGCTGGACCTGACCCGATGGAAGGATTTCCAGCAGACCGGCGTGACAGCCGGCCTGGCGGCGCGCTCGTTCTTCGGCCTCTCGAACACCGACTCCGACTTCCGGCTGTTGACTGGTTTCGTGCAGACGTACGCACCGATCAACAGGCAGCAGATGTTCGCCCTCCGGGTGACCTCCGACATCGCCCGTGACGACGGTGGCGAGGGTGTGCCGTTCTATCACCTGTCCACCCTGGGGGGAAGTCGCAGCGCGCTGGGGTTTCCGTCCAGTCGGTTCGTGGACTACGACATGCTGTCTTTCATGTCGGAGTACCGGTTCGAGGTGTGGCGGGAACTGCACAGCCGCATGCGGGCCGAGACCTTCCTGTTCTTCCACTACGGCGCCGTGGGCGAGACGATCGGCAGTATCGAAGGCGGCGACTGGCACCCGTCCTACGGCCTTGGACTGCGGCTCAGCCGGCCGACGGCTTTGCTCGGATTGGCCTACCTCGGATTCAGCGCGGAGGGAATGACCGCGGGAATAAGGGGATCATGGCCATTCTGATCCGGATGCGAAGCCCGCTCATGGCGGCAGGTGTTCTCTCGGTCCTGGGGGGGTGTGCGGGCCAGGCGCCCGTGCCTCTGCGTCCCGAGCCGATCGCGTACGCCGACACCCTGCCGATCGAGGAGCCGGCGTACCGGGAGCCCCTGGAGGCGCCCCTGCTGATCCGCGACGCGATCAGTGGACAGGTCGCGAAGGGGATCAGCGTACGGCGGCTGGTGAACGAAGACCACGAGGCGCTGAACGTCACCCGGCACGATGACGTGGTGAACTCGGCGTGGTTCGAGCACCGAAATGGCCGGCGGTCCTTCACGCCCGAGCAGATGTTCAGGGGACCGACGACGGGCACGGGCCCGGATACGACGGGCCCCATCGTGCTCACGCAGGCCAAGCTGCAGGGTATCTCACCGGGGTTCCACATCCAGGATTCCCGCGGCGTCCGCTACGTGGTGAAGTTCGACCCGCTGGGCTTTCAGTACCTGAGCAGCTCCGCTGGGGTGATCGCGAATCGCCTCATGTACGCGGCCGGCTACCACGTGCCGGAGGACTACATTTTCCGGTTCCGCCGGGAGCACATCACGGGCGTGAAGGAGGGCGCGACCTACGAGGACGAGGAGTTCGTGGAGCACCCGCTCGAGATCGACATGGTGGACGAGATTCTGTCCCGCGTGGACACCCTGCCCGACGGCCGCTTTCTCGCCGTGGCCAGCCAGTACGTGCCCGGTCCGCCCCTCGGTCCGTTCCACTTCTCCGGCACGAGGAAGGACGACCCGAACGACTGGTACGCGCACGAGCATCGCCGCGACTTGCGAGGATTGTACGTAGTATCGTCTTGGGTGAACCACGTGGACATGCGTTTCGCGAACACGATGGACGCGTTCGTGGACCCGGGGTACGTGCGCCACTACTTGATCGACTTCGCGGCGAGCCTGGGAAGCGGCACCATCCGGCCGCATTACCCGCGCGAGGGCGAGGAGTACAACTTCGATCTCTGGCCGACCACGGCGCGCATCTTCACGCTCGGATTCTACCGCCAGGGCTGGGAACGGCAGCCGTCCGAGGTGATCGATCCGTCCATCGGATGGATGCAGGTCGAGACCTTCGCTCCGGAGGGTTGGAAGGCCAACTGGCCGAACGAAGCGTTCGTGAACCGGACGGACCGCGACTCCTATTGGGGCGCGAAGCTGGTGGGCTCGTTCACGGACGAGCAGATCCGGGCGGCGGTGGATGCGGGCGAGCTCCCGAGCCAGTTCGCCGCCGACACGCTGGCCGCCATGTTGAGCTACCGGCGCGACCGGATCGTGGAGTACTGGTACGGCAGGGTGTCGCCGGTGGAGAACCCGGAAATGCAGGCGGACGCTTCCTCCGGTGAAGGCTTCGGGCTCGCCTTCGACGACTACGGCATCCGGGATGGAGCGTGGCCGGCCGCCGGGGTGAAGTACACCTGGAAACTCCGTCATGATGCGCTGGGCCGACGGAGGGAGGGCAGCGCGGCGGCCGGCGAAGGCCCGCGCCAATTCCTCGCGATCGAGCCCGCGGCCGGCGACCCGGTGGAATCGAATCGCGTCCTCTCGGAAGAAGAGGCCATCGCCACGCTCGAGATCACGGTCGGCGGGCGAAACGGCATGGGGGGGAGACCGGCGATCGTATACCTCGAGTGGGACACCGATGCCGGGCGGTATCGCGTCCTCGGACTCGAGCACTGAGTTGCCGATCGCCAAGCCTGACGTGCCCGATGAATTCGACCGCGTAGCCCGCAGCTACGAATTCCTCACCGGTCTCAATCCAGGTTACCGCCGACACTTGCGTCTCAGCGCGGCCCGCCTGGGCGCGCCGGCGGACGGGCAGGTCCTGGACCTGTGTTGTGGGACGGGCGCCTCCACGCGGGCGATTCTCGCCGAGTACCCTCATGCCCGCGTGACCGCCGCGGACGCGTCTGCCGGAATGCTGGCCGAGGCGCGTCGCCGCCTGCCCGAAGGTCGGGTTCGGCTGCTGCAGGCCGACGCCATGGATCCGGTCGCATCGGGCATGGAGGGTCCGTTCGATTCCATCCTGATGGCTTACGGTATCCGCAACATGTCGGATCCCGATCGGTGCCTGGCGAACCTGTTGGGACTGCTGTGCCCCGGCGGATCGATCTGCTTTCACGAGTACTCGGTGGCCGATTCGGCCTCGGCCCGGGCCAGGTGGAACGCGGTATCCCTGGGCGTGATCATTCCCGGTGGACTTCTGACCTCCGGCACGACCCGGATCTACCGGTACCTGCGGCGAAGCGTCCTCGATTTCGACGGCGTCACGGCATTCGAGGAGCGTCTGCGACGGGTCGGATTCGCCGACGTGAGGACGGAGTCCGTGGATGGCTGGCAGCGCGGAATCGTGCACTCCTTTCTGGCCCGGCGGTCGGAGGTGAGCGCGTGATGGGCCGGCCGGATGGCAGGCAGGCCGTTCCACAGCGGCCCGGTGAGCGAGAGCGGGCCCCGGAAGGCACCACGGCCCTGGTGGTGGGTGGCGGGCTGGCCGGGATCGCCGCGGCATGCTCCCTCGCCGAGCGTGGCGTGCGGGTCACGATCGTGGAGCGCGAAAACTCGCTGGGCGGTCGGCTTCGCACGTGGCCCGAGACGCTGCCGGACGGCTCGGAGCTCCGGATGGAGCGCGGATTCCATGCCTTCTTCCGCCAGTACTACAACCTGCGCGAGCTGCTTCGACGTGTGGACCCAGAATTGCGGGGACTGGTGCGACTGCAGGACTACCCGGTCCTGGCTCCCGGAGGCGCGGTACAGTCGTTCGAGGACCTTCCGACAGGCCCTCCGTGGAACATCGTATCGCTGGTGCGCCGGGCTGACACGTTTCGGTACCGCGACCTGCTGAAAGTGAACGGCCTGGCGGCGCTGGACATGCTGAAGTTCGATCCCCGGCGCACGTATGAGAGGCACGATTCGACGACGGCGCGGGACTACCTGGACTCGCTTCGCTTCCCGCCCGCCGCCCGGCGCATGATGTTCGACGTGTTCTCCCACTCCTTCTTCAATCCCGAAGATGAAATGTCGGCCGCCGACCTCCTGATGATGTTTCACTTCTACTTCATGGCGAACCCCGAGGGCCTGGTGTTCGACGTGCTGAACGACGAGTTCGAGGCGTCGCTGTGGGCTCCGTTCCGTGCGTACCTCGAGGGGCTGGGCGCACGGTTCCGGCTCGGCACCGAAGTGACATCCATCGCTCGCGCGAACGGGGCGGATGGCCAGGTGGAGGAAGGGGTCCGGTGGACGGCGCGGTGCGCGGCCGCGGATACGGTTTCGGCGGACCTGCTGGTGCTGGCCGTCACGGTGCCGGGTCTGCAGGCGATCGTCGGCGCCTCACCGGTGCTCGGTGATCCGGAGTGGAGGCGGAACGTGGCGGATCTCGGTCTCACCCTCCCGTTCGCGGTGTGGCGCATGTGGTTGGACCGCCCGGTGAGCCCGGTCCGTGCACCGTTCGTCGGCACCGCCGGCTACCCGTGCCTCGACAACATCTCCGTTTACGAGACGTTCGAAGAAGAAAGCCGCCGGTGGGCGGAGTCGAGCGGCGGGTCAGTCGTGGAGCTTCACGCCTACGCGGTGCCCGAAGACACCGGAGAGGCGGAGCTGAGGGCGAGCATGCTCGAGGGACTGCACGATCTGTATCCGGAAACGCGGGACGCGAAGGTCGTTCACGAGGTCTTCCGGCTGGACCGCGACTGCCCCGCGTTCCCCCCGGGAGGGCACGCAGGGCGACCGGGCGTCACCACGCCGCACGATGACCTGGCGCTGGCCGGCGACTTCGTGCGGCTTCCGTTCCCCACTGCCCTTATGGAGCGGGCGGCCGCGTCGGGCTTCCTCGCCTCGAACCACCTGCTTGGCCGGTGGGACGTGCAGCCGGAGCCGATCTGGTCAGTCCCTCTCGTCGGTCCCCTCGTCAGCCGTTTCGCCCGACGAGGCTGACAACGCGCCTCCTGCCGCCGGCACCCGTCCGGTACGCAGAGCGAACCGCCGTTCCGCGTAGGCCGCGTCCTCCACCCACAGCTTGCGCTGAGACCTGAGCATGAACGGCCGGATCATCCAGGCCGCCCGAAGTGCGCGCCTGAACCCCCAACGATCGGAAGTGGCGAGCGTGGCCTCGATAATCGCCGTGCGGCCGGGCCGGAGCGGAGTGGCGTGGGTCTCCACCACCGAGCCGGTTCCTTCGCCTCCGACGATCGTCATCGTGATGGTGCGCGGATCGGGGCAGTGGAACGTCGCGTCCACCTCGATCCCCATCCGGTCGGTGATCCCGTACACGACCCGCAGCAGCAGACGTCCGTCTTCGATCCCGATCACCTTGAGCCGCTTGAACGTGTGTGGGTGGTAGTAGACGCCGTGCCATGGGTCCAGCCGATTGGCAATCACATCGCGCGGCTCGCAGTCCGCTTCCAGGCGCATGACCGAATCGATGAATTCGGTCGGCCGGGGCGACACGATCGGTCTCGGGGTGGGGGGGTCGCCACCGGGCACCGCGCTCCCGGCGTTTTCGAATCGGACCCAGCACAAGACCCCGTCGTCGTACGCCACCAGCGGGCACCAGGCTCCATGCCTTTCGGCGCCCAGCTCGAGACCGTGCCACGGGCACACGAGCCGGCCGTCCCGCACCGGACCTTCGGCCAGGGATGCCCCCATGTGCGGGCAGGCGTTGGGAGCGACGCGGAGTTCGGGACCAGCGCGCCACGCTACCAGCTCGCGTCCCTCGACCCAGAACGAACGAGGCCCCACGCCGATCGAACGGCTGGCGTCGAGCGCGTACCAGCCGCCCGACGGAAGGGCAAGAGCCGACCGCAGCTCTTTCTCTATTCGGTGTGGATTCGCCTGTACCCAGTCCGGGCCGCGCAGCTCGGGCGGGAGCTCTCCCGGGAGCGGCGACAGCGGGTGTCCGACTGTCCTCAGCTTGGCCATCAGGCTCTCCGCATCGAGTCTCGCATGATCGGTCTCAGGCTGCGCAGTGTCTGGCCCACGAGCGGCGACGCCGGAAGGGAACGCATGAGGGCCACACGGTCCGACCGCGATCCGCCGTCGAACATGAAGCGGGCCATGCGCTCGGGCGTCACGCCCTCGAACATCCGTCGGAACATCTCGGGCGCTGCCGCGGGCTCGCGTGCAAGGTAGGACAGGAACACGCGGTCCAGAAACTCCGTGGCCCTCGGGTACGGGCGACCGCGGGGCATAGGGCGATCAACGCCTGCGCGGACCGCGAATACGGCGAGACGCCTCGAGTGCCGTTGGATGGCTAGAAAGGCGTAACCGGTGGCCGGACGGGCGAGACCCGCCCGCACCCCGATGTCCGTGACACGGTCGGTCGCCGGGCGCTCTAATGGAACGGTACTCATCGGGATGGCGCCCCTCTCCCGGTGCAGCTCGCGCCAGCCATCCACTCCGTATCTCTCCCCGAGATAACGCCCGATCGATTCCACGTACTCACCCTCGGGCCGGACCTCTCCGCCGAAGAACGTGTCCTCCACGAGCGCCGTGCGCTCGTCCAGCGGCAGGACGTACATGAACCGGATGTCGTCACCGTCCATCACCCGAAAGTCCATCAGCGTGGCGACGGAGGGGTCGAAGACGGCCTGCTCGGTCTCGACCTCGAGCCCGACGAAGTGCTGAAGCCAGTGGATCTCGCCGGACGGTATCGGAGCGTCCCGATGAGGCCGGCTGTCGAACGCCTGTCGGGCCGTGATCCGGCCATCTTTCGTGAGGGCCGCCACACCGCCGGCGACGTCGGAGAAGGCTTCGACCGATACGCCGCGACGCAGCTTGACGTTCCGGCTTTGCTCGATGCGCTCCAGGGCCAGATCGTAGAAAGCGTCGGCCGGTACGCACTGATAGGCGACGGACCTGGACCTTCGTTCCACCTCCCCCTCGGAGGTGACGATCCGCCAACGGTGCCAGGACTGACGGACGGCTGCCTGGAACGGGTGGTCGAGGCCTGACCAGTAGCACCAGGTGCGATCACGCACGTGCACCTCGCGCCGGTCTACGAGAAGGATCTGCAGGTCCGAGGCCCCGGCCTCCAGGAGGTGCACGGCCAGGCTGAGGCCGGCGCATCCAGCGCCCACGATGAGTATATCTGCGTCCATGCCCGCTCAGTCCTCCCCGAACAGCCGATCGCGCCCTGCCAGGACGCTCTCACAGGTCGCATCCTCCGGCACCGGCACCCACACGAACGTGTTCCGCTCGGGGTCCGGATTGTGCTCGAACTTCGGCGTGAACGTCTTGAGGATCCCGTTCGACGCCCCGATCACGACCTGGTCACCCGCCCCGGTCACGGTTCCGGTCATCCTGCCGTCCGGACCGACCGTGCCGCGAAGGCCCCTAATGAGTCGCTGCACCAGGTATACCTGCCCGCTCACGAAGCCTTTCACTTCCACCGTCACCCCCGGGCGACCGTCGCCGTCGCCGTCGACCACACGCGGATCGTCATCGTCGGTGGGAAGGGGATCGTTCACCAGGTCGTCCAGCTGCGCCCCCAGTACCATGGCCTGGTCGGCGATCCGGACGGCTCCAGCGCTTCCCTCGACAGGATCTGCGGTGAGCGAGGCCTCCAGCACGGGCATCGCCGCTACGAAGGCAGGGCCGATCGAAGTCCGAACGCGGCCCAGCGGCGCCTGCTCGACGGCGCAGTAGCGCGTCTCGACGACCAGGCCATCGGCGGCGGCTCGTACGGTATGGAGCAATACGCTCGTGGTACGCACCCGAAGATACCGGTTTGACGGACGAGTCCGGGCGCGGTTGGACACGTACTGTCGGCTGGCATACAAGCCCGGAGCAATCGGAGCGACCACCTCTTGCGCCGCGCCCACGGCCGGGAAGACCGGCGGCGAGACCAGGCACAGCGCTGCAGCGATAGTCGCACGGGCTCGTTTCGTCATCTCTATTCCGGTGTTCGTCCGAGTCGACCGGCTTGCGGGAACAACGCCGCCGGTGTCCGTATGGGTTCCGGCGACGCTACGCCGGTGCTCGCAGTGTGGCAACGCACCGCCCCGGGGGTCTCGGTTTGGGGCCGTTCACGGGCGGTTGTACATTGGGCCCGCGACACACGCGGTGAAAAGGGGCGGATTCGAAGCGAGGAGACGTTGGGAAGGAACACTGACTCGAGGCCGCACGCGGCGGTAGTGGGGTCCGGCTTCGGCGGGTTGGCCGCTGCCGTGCGCCTGGGCGTGCGGGGCTATCGGGTGACCATCCTGGAGCGCCTGGACCAGGCCGGCGGGCGGGCCCGGGTGTTCGAACAGGACGGTTTCACGTTCGACGCGGGTCCGACGGTGATCACGGCGCCCTTCCTGTTCGAGGAGCTGTGGGAGCTGTGCGGACGCCGCCTCGAAGACGATGTCGATCTCAGGCCCGTGCACCCGTTCTACCGCATCCGGTTCGACGACGGAGACGTGTTCGACTACTCGGGCGACGCCGAGCTGATGCGAGAGGAGATCCGCCGCTTTTCGCCGGAGGACGAGGCGGGGTACGCACGATTCCTGGCCATGAGCGAACGGATCTTCAACACCGGATTCACCCGTCTGGGGCACGTTCCGTTCGACTCGGTCCTGGACATGGCGCGCATCGTCCCGGACATGATCCAGCTCCAGAGCCACCTGACCGTGTACCGGCTGGTGGCGAAGTTCGTCAAGCACCCGAAGCTGCGGCAGGTGCTGAGCTTCCATCCTCTGCTCGTGGGCGGCAATCCCTTCGCGACGACATCCATCTACACGCTGATCGCGTACCTGGAGAGGGAGTGGGGTGTCCACTTCCCGATCGGCGGCACGGGCGCGCTCGTGCAGGGACTGCTGGCTCTGATCGAGGGGCTCGGTGGCGAGCTGCGTCTGAATGCGGACGTGTCCGAGATCCTGGTTGAGAACGGACGTGCGCGCGGCGTCCGCCTGGCGGACGGGGAGATCGTAGCAGCCGATATCGTAATCTCGAACGCGGACTCGGCCTGGACGTACAGACACCTCGTGCCCGAATCTGCCCGCCGGAAGTGGACTGACCGCAAGCTGGAGAAGTCCCGCTATTCGATGGGCCTGTTCGTCTGGTACTTCGGGACGAAACGCCGGTATCCCGATGTGGCTCACCACTCGATTCTGCTCGGACCGCGGTACAGGGGCCTGCTGGACGACGTTTTCGGAGCGCGTCTGGCGCCGGACTTCAGCCTGTACCTGCACCGTCCGACGGCCACCGATCCAGGCCTCGCACCCGACGGAATGGACGGCTTCTACGTTCTCTCGCCGGTACCGAACCTGGAAGGTGACGTGGACTGGCAGGAAAGGGCGGAGCCGTATCGGAAAGCGGTCGAGAACCACCTCGCCGACACCGTCCTTCCGGGCCTCGGTGATGAGATCGTGACCTCCCGCGTGATGACGCCCCTGGACTTTCGTGACGAACTCCTGTCGTTCCGGGGCGCCGCTTTCAGCTTCGAGCCGATTCTGAGCCAGAGCGCCTGGTTCCGGCCGCACAACCGCAGCGAGGACGTAGACGGCCTGTACCTGGTGGGAGCGGGCACGCACCCGGGCGCCGGCGTTCCAGGCGTTCTGTCTTCGGCCCGCGTCCTGGACACCGTGGTGCCGGAGCCGGGGGTGCGGCGCTCTTGAACGGACACAGAATACCCGATGCCTGACCCGACGCCGGGGGACGACCGACGGACCTGCCAACGCATGCTGCGGGAAGGCTCGAAGAGCTTCTACTCGGCATCTCTGCTTCTTCCGTCCCGGGTGCGGGGAGACGCCGGGGCCGTGTATGCGTGGTGCCGCGTGTCGGACCACGCGGTCGATCGGACACCCAGGCCAGCTGAGGCCCTGGAATCCGTCCGAGCCGGCCTGGAGCGTACTTACGTCGGCCGGCCCGAGGGGCCTGTCGAGAGGGCGTTCGCTGATACCGTGTTCAGGAATCGGATCTCGCGCGACATCCCGGAGGCCATGCTCGAGGGATTCAAGTGGGACGTCAGCGGCAGGCGGTACGAGACTCGAGCCGAGGTGTTCGATTACTGCGTCCGGGTCGGTTCCACGGTCGGAGCCATGATGACGATCGTGATGGATCGCCGCGAACCTGAAACCCTGGGAGCGGCCTGTCGGCTCGGGGTCGCGATGCAACTCACGAACATCGCCCGCGACGTGGGGGAGGATGCAATGGCGGGACGGTTGTACCTGCCGGTGGACGCGCTGCTGGATGCTGGGGTGGACCCCGAGATGTGGCTCGCCTCTCCATCTCCGGTCGCGGGCATCCGAAGCGTGGTGCGCGACCTGCTCGACGACGCGGACCACCTGTACGCGGCGGCGTGGCCCGGGATCGAAGATCTCCCGGCACGGTGTCGGCCGGCCATTCGGGCCGCCGCGCTGGTGTATGCCGAAATCGGCCGCAAGATACGGGAGGCGGAATACGACAGCGTGACACGCCGCGTCTGGACCGGGAAGACCGACAAGGCCCGCCTCCTGGCCCGAGCTCTCGGTCAACGCCCCGGGGCGTGGATGCGCTCGAAGCGATCCGACGCCGACGCGGGCTGCGTGGATTTGGCGGACCGCAGCGCAGCGTTCCTGGTCGATGCGGCGATCGAAAGTTGAACACCGCGCGGGCAGCGGGTTACGATAGCGTCATATGAAAGCAAACGGAGACAACTACTTCCGCCGCGGGCTCGGACTGAAGGCCAAGGTGAAACCGCTCCTGGCCGAGGCGTACGGAAGCGAGATCGTGAAGGCGATCAAGGCGGCCGATTACCGGCTGACCGTGGGTAGGTTCACGTTCCGGATGGCCCGCAGTCTCGGATTCTGTTACGGGGTCGACCGTGCGGTGGAGTACGCGTACGAGACATGTGCGAAGTTCGGGGGCCGGCGGATCTTCCTGGTGGGCGAGATCATCCACAATCCGCACGTGAACCAGCAGCTCCGCGACCGCGGCGTCCGGTTCCTGTTCCCCGACGACGAGGGGCAGTTCGACTTCTCGCCGGTGCAGGCCGACGATGTCGTGATCATCCCGGCCTTCGGAGTCAAGCTCGGAGACCTGGAGGAGCTGCGGGCCGTCGGGTGCATCCTGGTGGACACGACGTGCGGGTCGGTGCTGCACGTTTGGAAGCGGGTGGAGAGCTACGCGCGCGACGGGTTCACCGCGATCATCCACGGGAAGCACTTCCACGAAGAGACCCGCGCCACGAGCTCGCAGGTGCTGAAGTACCCGGGAGGCCGGTACCTCGTGGTGCGGGACATGGAAGAGACGAACCTGGTGTGCCGGTTCATCCGGGGAGAGGTGGACGCATCGGCCATCCGGGACATGTTCGTGGACCGCGACCGGGCATCAGCGGGTTTCGACCCCGAAACCGACCTGGAGCGGATCGGCGTCGCCAACCAGACGACCATGCTGGCCTCCGAATCGCTGGCGATCGCATCCCGACTCGGAGAGGCCGTGACGGACCAGTTCGGACCCGATGGGGCTCTGGAGAGGTTTCGGAGTTTCGATACCATCTGCTCGGCCACGCAGGATCGGCAGGACGCAGTGGCCGACATGATGAAGGATCCGCCCGACGTGATGATCGTGGTCGGCGGATTCAACTCGAGCAACACCAACCACCTGGCCGCCCTGTGCGCCCGGTCCACCTGCACGTTCCACATCGAGTCGGCGATGGGCATCGACGTCGAGACCGGCGTCCTCACCTACAAACCGGCGGGAACGCAGGAAGTCGAGTCGGCGGAAGGATGGCTGCCGGATGGGCCGGTGGAGATAGGCCTCACAGCCGGTGCCTCCACTCCAGACAGCCTGATCGGCCAGACGGCGGAGAACATCCTGCGGATGGACGGGGTGGATCCGGCGGCGATCGCGGTGACCGTGGGAGAAGAGACGGCCTGAGCCGGCCCCCTCCCTGAGCCTCAGCCTTCCAGTCGCCGTCGCGCTTCTTCGAGCTGAGCTCGGACCGCGGCCGGGGCGCTGCCCCCGGACACGGATCTTCTTTCCAGCGACTCCGCCACGTCCCACCATTCGGGTCGGATCGCGGAAAGGTGAGGGTGAACGGCCGCGGCGGCCTCCCCGGCGTAGTCCGACACCGACCTTCCTTCCGCTTCCGCGTGACGAACGAGCCTCCCGACTGCCTCGTGAGCCGACCGGAACGGAACACCATCGGCGGCCAGTCGCTCGGCGACGTCGGCCGTGAGCATCTCCGGTGTGAGGGTGCTTGCGGCACGATCACCGTCGAACTGCAACGTCCCGATCGTCCCGGCTAGCACGGCCAGAGTCTCGGACAGGGCCTCTTCCGCCACGAACAGCGTCCGCTTGTCCTCCTGGAGGTCCTTGCTGTAGCCGGTCGGCAGTCCCTTGAGCGACGCCAGATAACCGGCCAGGAGTCCCAGCAGCGTGCCACCCCGAGCACGGGCGAGCTCCGCCCCATCCGGGTTTCGCTTGTGCGGCATGAGACTGGATCCCGTGCTGTACGCGTCATCCAGCCGAACCAGGCCGAATTCGGAACTCGCGTATACGACGAGATCCTCCGCGAGACGCGACAGATCGTTCGCGAGCTGCGTCCACGTGAACAGCACCTCAGCGACCCAGTCGCGACTCCCGACAGCGTCCAGGGAGTTCTCACTCGGACCGTCGAAGCCGAGCAGGCGAGCCAGCCGGTCGCGATCCACGCCGATCGTCGATCCGGTCCCCGCGGCGGCGCCGAGCGGAAGCCTGGCGACTCTGGCCCGGGCATCACGGAGCCGATCGCGCCCGCGCTCGAACGGCCAGAAATGAGACAGCAGCCACTGCGCGGCCGTCGTCGGCTGGGCCCGCTGCAGGTGAGTGTAGGAGGGGAACGGCACGTCCACGGCCCGTTCGGCCGTGGAGAGAACCGCGACCTGTAGCTCCCGGACCGCAGCGTCAATCCGGCGGCAGGCATCCAACGTCCACATGCGAGTGTCGGTCGCCGCGACATCGTTGCGCGATCGGCCGATTCGGACCTGGCTGGCCTCGTCGCCGATCTCATCCGCCAGCCAACGCTCGACCAGCGTGTGCACGTCCTCGTCGGCCTCCGCACCCGGGTCCCCGGCAGCCAGCCGGGCCTCGACCGCGGCCAGTCCAACGAGGATCCGCTCGCGGGTCGGGTCGTCGACCACCCCCGCCTCTGCCAGCTCGGCGATCCACGCCCGGTCCACCTCGACCTCGTACGGCCACAGCCTCCAGTCGAGAGGCAGGGACCGGTTGATCCGATCCAATTCGGGTGCCGGTCCACCGCCGAACCGGCCGCCCCACAGTCGCATCTCGCCGCCCGGGGTGTCGGTGCTCATGTCACGCTCCACTGCGTCAGTCGAGCCAGTCGCTGCCTGCCATTTCCTCGGGATCCGGCGCCGGTTCCGGCACGGCGCCCGCTTCCTGAGCGTCCTCGAGCCGCGCCTGGCCCGCGAGCCGGTACGGGAGCCCGAACAGGCGTATGAAACCGGTGGCATCGGCGTGGTCGTACAGGCCACCGCTCTCGAACGTGGCGTACTCCTCGCGGTACAGTCCCGTGGAGCTGGAGCGTCCGGCCACGGACACGTTTCCGCGGCACAGGAACAGCGATATCGACCCGTTCACGTGACGCTGGGTGACTTCGATCAAGGCATCCAGCGCTTCCTTCTCCGTGCCCCACCAGCGTCCCTCGTACACCAGGCGGGCGTACCGCATCGCTACTTCGTCCTTGAGCTCCAGGGTGCGCCGATCCAGCACCAGCTGCTCGAGCTCACGATGCGCTGCGTACAGAAGCGTGCCGCCCGGCGTCTCGTATACGCCGCGCGACTTGAGACCTACGATCCGGTCTTCCACCAGATCCACGCGTCCCACGCCGTGGCGTCCGCCGATCTCGTTCAACCCTTCGAGGAGCGCCAGCGCGGGCATGCGCTGACCGTTGACCGAGACCGGCGTTCCCTCCTCGAACCCGATCTCCACCGTCTCTCCTTCCGGTGGTGCCGTGCGAGGGTCGGCGCTGAACAGGAACATGTCCGGCTCGGGCCTGGTGGTGGGGTCTTCGAGCGGGCCGCCCTCGTGTGAGATGTGCCACACGTTCCGATCGCGCGAGTACATGGAGGTTGTCGCCGGCGGCAGCGGGACGCCGGCCCGGCGGGCGTACTCCTCGGCGTCCTTGCGGCCTCGAATGTCCCACTCGCGCCACGGAGCGATCACGTCGAGGTCGGGGGCCAGCCATGCGAACGTGAGCTCGAACCTGACCTGGTCGTTGCCCTTTCCCGTGCACCCGTGCGACAGGCCGGTCGCCCCTATCTGCCGGGCCACGCGCACCACCTCGCGGGCGATGAGAGGACGTGCTATAGCGGTTCCGAGCAGGTACTTCCGGCCGTACACGGCGCTGGCCCGCAGGGTGGGCCAGATGAACTCCTCGACGAACGCATCACGGACGTCGACCACGTGACATCCGACGGCGCCGGCCGACGCCGCCCGCTCTCCTATGCCCTCGAGGTCTTCGAGCCCCTGGCCGACGTCTACAACGACGCATTCCACTTCCGCGTCGCAATTCTCGATCAACCACGGAACGGCCACGGAGGTATCAAGCCCGCCAGAATAGGCGAGCGCGATCTTGCGAGGTCCGGCCATGTGATTCATTCCTCCGCCGGGGAAGCGCTTCAGGGCAGCGTCACTGCCTCCGGC
The DNA here is from genome assembly GCA_964602635.1 of uncultured Gemmatimonadota bacterium. Lineage (GTDB taxonomy): Bacteria > Gemmatimonadota > Gemmatimonadetes > Palauibacterales > Palauibacteraceae > Benthicola. The sequence continues at coordinate 30,146 of CAZRRU010000191.1, forward strand.
TCCAGCTCCAGGCGACCGGCGAAGCCACCGTCGAGCTCGTGCCAGTAGCGGACCCGCTCCTCGCCGTAGCGCCAGCACAGGAAGATCGGGCGCCCCTCGCGCATCGAGTAGAAGTCGATCAGCCCCTGCGGACCCTTGAATACGCAGCCGATCTGGCCGAGCTCCTTGAGATACTCTTCGAGCCGGGCGGAGATCGAAGCGACATCGGCCCGCAGGCCTTCCAACGCCTCCTCCGCCGCCGGATTCCTGCGCGCCCGCATGCGGACTTCCTTGAGCGAGGGCAGGAGCTCCTGCAGGCGATCGTTCTCCTCGATGATGTCCGCCATGATGCGGCTCACCAGCGGGAGTGTGCGGTTGGCCTCCTCCACGGTGAAGAACCGTATGTCGCTCTTCCGCGTCATGCCTGTGATTCTCCCGCTGTGCCTTCGGTTACCGATTCGGCCGGGCCCTCCTCCGAACCACGGCTCTTCGATTCACGTTCCAACATCCGCTCGAGATAGCGCGCCGCGCGCCCCGCCACCCGCACCCTGCCGTCCGATTCCGGCTCGACCTCGGGGAAATCCAGCCGGAGTCCTCCCACGAGAGAGGCGCCGGCGTTGTAGAGCGCCACGGCGACCGCCGCCGTGAGGCCGCCGACCAGGCCGTACACTACCGGAAAGACCGCGATCGACCAGAAGCCGAGCCGGGTCAGGATGTTGGGCTCGGTGCCCGGCGGCACCTCCACACTGGCGGCCACGGCCAGCACGAGCCCCACCAGGAAGCCGATGAGGCCGTACAGGACCATGGCCAGCTTGAAAGCCGACCGGATGCTGATTCTGCGGATCTCGACCTGCATGTCTCACAGCATATCACGACGGCAAGAGGACCGCACCACCGTCTCCAAGTGGCGCCTCCGGCTCACCGCGAGGTATTGTTCAGGCACTCGACTGAGCCATTCGAATCCAGGAAGTCAGGCATAGATGAGCGACGAAAGCCCCCCGCCGGGCGAGGCGGCCGAACTTCTCGAAGCACTGGCAGAGACCCCGGGAGCGCTTCTCGACCCGGGAGCGAGCGACCGCCTGGAGGCCGAAGACCGGAAGCGGCCCATTCCGGGCGGCGAGCCGGACTGCCCGCGTTGCGCGAGGAAGATGACCCGCCGGGTCGAAAGATCGCCGGCTCCGCGCGGAGGCTCCTCGCCGTTCCGCGTGCGGCTGGTGTGCCCGAACGCGGAGTGCGGGGCGTGGACGGTGTATGACTGGTAACGGCTGGAAGAGAGGGGAGTGACATGACGGTGCCGGGAGAGCAGGCGGCCGTGGAGTATGGAGGCACGGCCGTGCGCAACATGCTCGCCTGGGCTGCGGACGCGCCCCGCGAATACTGGTACTACGGTGTCGGCGCGATCGTTCTGGTGCTCCTGCTGCGGTGGTACCTGAGAAGGTAGGACTCGGACTCCCGCTATGGATCTCGAAGCTCGGTGCACCGCAGGACATCGACGCCGGGCACGACATCCCGGGTCGCCGCGCCGCCGGCCACCGAAAGCGCCGGGCTCACGAGTTCGTCCAGCCCGGTGAGCACGGCGTCCGACGCCCCCTCCAGGAACTCGACGAAGGTGCCCTCCCCTCCGTCCGCTTCACCGTCCACTTCGAATCCCCAGAAATGTGCGTCGACCTGGCCCGCCGAGACCGCGGCTCTCCTGACGGCCTCGCGGTAGGCCGATCGGCGCTCCGGATCGACGCGACGGAACCGAAACCACAGCCGGCGGGGTTCACTCACGGGGCCACGTCCGCCTCCGGCCACTCGAAGTCGCGCGCCTTGAAGCGCTGGCCCGTAACGCCAGCCGATTCGTCCGCTGCCAGGTAGACGAAGACGTCCGAGATTTCGTACGGGGTCGGCACCCCGGCCGGGTCCTCGTCGGGGTACGCCTCCGCTCGCATGACGGTGCGCATGGCGCCCGGGTCCACGGCGTTCGATCGTATGCCCGCATCGGCCAGCTCACCGGCGAGCATCTCGGACAGGGCCTCGACACCGTTCTTGGAAGCGCAGTAAGCCCCCCAGCTCGGACGGCCGTGATCTCCGACGCCCGAGGAGATATGGATCATCGATCCTCCGGTAGCCGAGAGCGGCTCGATGCATGCCTTAGCCACCAGGAAGGCGCCGTTCAGGTTCACGTCGATCACGTCTCGCCACACGTCCGCCGGGTACTCGGCGATCGGCACACGGACGCCGAGGACGGAGGCGTTGTTCACCAGAACGTCCACCCGGCCAAACTCGGCCAACGTGGCGGCGACCCAAGCCTCGACGTCCGGCTCGCGGGTGACGTCACACCCGAACGCCAGGCACCGGCCGCCAGCCGCTCCCAGCTCATCCAGCAGGTCACGCGCACCCTCTGGACGCCGGGCGCACACGGAGACGTCCGCCCCCTCCTCGACGAATCTTCGTGCCAGGTCCGCACCCAGTCCCTTCGAGCCGCCCGAGATCATCGCCACCTTACCCTGCAGCTTCATATCGCCCGTTACCTCTGTTCTCGTTTCAGATCGCAGGCGCCATTCGTTGACGCCTCCTGTGCCCGCGGCTAGCCTTTGCGGATCATGAGCGAGCCCACCGACTGGAATCAACCGCCCTACATCAAGGTCCCGCCGCCGGGTCCCCGGTCGCGCCGCCTCGCGGCTCGTCTCGCCGAAGTCGAATCCCGCAACGTCACCTTTCTGGCGGACGACTTTCCCATTTTCTGGGAGAAGTCGCGAGGGAGCAACGTGTGGGACGCGGACGGAAACCGCTACGTCGATCTGTCGGGCGGGTTCGGGGTCGCGGCTGCTGGACACCGGAACCGGCGCGTGATGCAGGCCATCCGCCGCCAGATCGGTCGCCTGCCGCACGGGATGGGCGACGTTCACCCTCCGGCGCTCAAGGTGAAACTGCTCGAGGCCCTGGCCGCCGTGTCTCCGATCCCGGATTCACGTACGGTGCTGACCTGCTCGGGGGCCGAGGCGGTGGAAGTGGCGCTCAAGACCGCGCGCCTCGCCACCGGGAAGCCGGGCGTCATCGCGTTTGGCGGGGCGTATCACGGGCTCACCTACGGCGCTCTCTCAACCACCGATCGCGATCTGTTCCGTGGCCCGTTCACCGACCAGCTGAACCCGCACGTCATTCGGGCTCCCTACCCGGATCCGTACCGCCCGCCGGTCGGATTCGATGCCGACGATCTCACCGGGGCGGCTCTGGATCACATCGAGACTCTGCTCGATACGAAGGAAGGCGACGCCGTGGGCGCCGTGATCGTGGAGCCGATCCAGGGCCGGGGCGGAGATGTCGTTCCTCCGAGCCGCTTCCTGCCCGGACTGGCGGATCTGTGCCGTGATCGCGGCCTGGTCCTGATCGCGGACGAGATCTATACGGGCCTGGGACGGACCGGGAACTGGTTCGCATGTCAGCACGAAGGGGTCGTTCCAGATCTTCTGTGCGTGGGAAAGGCCCTGTCCGGTTCGCTGCCGATCGCGGCGTGCATCGGCTCGAAGGACGTCATGGATGCGTGGCCGGCATCCGAGGGCGAGGCGATTCACACCACTACTTTCCTCGGCAACCCGCTTGCCTGCGCGGCCGCGATCGCCTCGCTGGGCGAGATTCGCCGATATGGCCTGGTCGAGCGATCCGCGTCGGAAGGTGAAAGCTGGATCCGCCAGCTCCTCGAGACCCTGGGCCGGCACGGGGCCGTCGGCGATGTCCGTGGGCGAGGCCTGATGATAGGGATCGACCTGGTGCAGGATCGCTCGACGCGTGAACCGGACCCCATCCTCACCGGGCACGTGGTGACCGAGACCCTGCGTCGCGGGTGGATCGTGCTGCCCGGCGGCCCGGCCGGGAACGTGATCTCGCTGTCACCTCCCCTGACCCTGAGCCGGGAGTTGATGCGGGCTGCCACGAGCATGCTTGACGAGGTAATCGGGGCTGCATCAGCCTGACCGGCGCCGGCTTCCAGCCCGATAAGATGACGCGCCCGCGCCCGGGCGATACATTCCCGCCCCGTTTTCCGAGGACCGACGGGATCGAAGAGGAGCAGTCCCGATGTCTCCAGCCGAAATCACAGTGCAGGGTACGCCGAATCCAAACGCGGCCAAGTTCGTGGTCAGCGGAGCCTCGCTCGGTGCGCGAAGCCGTTCGTACTTCGGAGCCGACGAGGCGAAAGACGACGCATTGGCGACCCGCCTTTTCGGAGTGGACGGCGTACGGGCACTCCTCATCGTGGACAATTTCATCACGGTCACCAAGGCGGACGAGGTGGCGTGGGACGACATCGTAGAGGACATCACGAGGATCATCGGGGAGACACTGGATTCATGAACCGAACTCGATATGGCTGGATCGCGGCATTCATCGCCGTCGCTGCCTGCGGCGGGCAGACGGACGGCGATACGGCCGAAGAAGCGCCTTCGGACGCCTCGAACGGGCTGGAGGTAGTGGCCGAGGCGCCATTCGAGACGGGTGCCGAACCGGCGGTTCACCTGATCGACGAAAACGAACGGCACTTCGCCGGCCTGCGCCAGATCACGTTCGGCGGCCAGAACGCAGAGGCGTACTGGAGCACGGACGACGAGTGGATCATGTTCCAGGCCACGCCCCGAGAGGCCACCTGTGACCAGCAGTATTCGATGCGCCCTGACGGATCGGATCTCAGCCTGGTGAGCACCGGCACTGGCCGGACCACGTGCGGCTACTTCTTCCCGGGCAACGACAAGATCCTGTATGGGTCGACTCACCTGGGCGGCGAGGAATGTCCGCCCGAGGCTGACATGTCGCAGGGTTACGTGTGGGCCCTGTACCAGGACTTCGACATCTTCGTGGCCGATGCGGACGGTTCGAACCTGGAGCGCTTGACCGACGCACCCGGGTACGACGCCGAGGGCACCATGTCGCGTGACGGCGAGTGGATCGTGTTCACCTCGGCTCGCGACGGCGACCTCGAGATCTACAAGATGCGCACCGACGGTTCGGACCTGACACGCCTCACGGACACCCCCGGATACGACGGCGGGCCGTTCTTCTCGTACGATGGCACGAAGATCGTGTACCGGGCCAGCCACCCGGAGGGCGACGAACTGGCAGACTACCGGCGCCTGCTCGCCCAGGGCCTGATCCGCCCCTCGCAGCTGGACATCTTCGTGATGGACGCGGACGGCTCGAACAAGCGGCAGCTAACCGACAACGGCAGGGCCAACTTCGGACCGTACTTCTTCCCCGACGGCCAGCGGATCATCTTCTCGTCCAACATGGACGCCGAGAGCCCGCAGGTACCCGACTTCGACCTGTACGCAATCAACGTGGACGGGACGGGCCTCGAGCGGCTCACCTACGCCGGAGATTTCGACGGATTCCCCATGTTCAACTCGGACGGCACGCAGGTGATCTTCGCTTCGAACCGGGGAAACGAGCTGCCGCGAGAAACGAATCTGTTTATCGCCGACTGGGTGGACTGAGGGGCAGGCCCCGGAGGATCGAGACACGATGACGGTTTCGTCACCTCCCGGGGCCGAGATGACCGAGGCCCAGATCGAGTTCCTCACCGGCCTGATCGCCTCGGAGAACCTTCCGGGGCACCACCTGGAAGTCGGTACCGCCTCCGGAATCACGCTGGCGGAGATGGTACGTGCCCGTCCCACGCGAGGCGATCCCGCTTTCGTGGTCGTGGACAACATGCAGTACTTCCCCGACCAGTTGAGCGTGGTTCGCGCGAATCTCCAGCGCCGCGCGGTCAATCCCGACCGGGTGGAGTTCCGGATCGGCGACAGCGGAGAGATGTTCGCAGCGGCGGACCGGGAAGGAGACTCATTCGACTTCATGGTGATCGACGCCTCGCACCGCATCCGGAAGGTGACCGCCGACCTTCGCTGGACCCGGCTCCTCAGGCCGGGCGGTGTCGTGTGCATGCACGACTACAGTCCCCGGTTTCCCGGGGTGCTGCGATCGGTGGATCGATTCCTGGCCCGCTGCGCCAACTACGAGCGCATAGGGAAGGTCGGAAGCCTTCTGGCGCTCCGAAAGCGAGCACCGAGTCATCGTCCCGAGATATCACTGGCGGATCGCATCTGGGCGGCCGGGTGGCACGTCCGGCTCAAGATCACGCACTGACGCCACGCGGCCACCGGTCTTGCGCTCACCGGTTTTCTGGCTTTGTCTAGGAAGTCCGACTTGCCAACCCGGCAGCGTGAATCAGGCAACCGGAGGGACACATGCCCGCAGATCATAATCCCGTCGGCTGGTTCGAGATCCCCGTGCGCGAGGGGAGCCGGGTCGGGCTGCACTCGCGCCAGTGAGCGACGCGGGAGGCAGGGGTCGCCTCAGCGAGCGCCTCCTGGGAGTGGCCTACCTGGCGGCCTCCCCCGTGGCCCTGGTCCTGACCCTGTTCTTCGGCTTCCTGGCCGCGCCCGTCCTCCTCATCGGGGTTGCGTGGCTGTTCGCGGTCGGAGTGCGACTGATCGTCGGGAGTCCGGGCGCAGCTTCGCAGGCGCGTCGGACGGCGATCTTCGCCGCACCGGTCGCCGTCCTCATCGGAGCGTACGGGCTGTTCGCCCTACGAGCGGCAGCCCGCTCGGCCGACGAAGGGGGAGGTCTGCTCGGGGGATTCGGGTTAATTCCGCTCCTGCTCGCGCTGCTGCTGCTTGCGCTCACCGCACTCACGCCTCTGCTGACCCGGAGAAGCGATCACCCGGACCGGACCTGAGCCACCAGGCCCGCTACACCCTTGACAGCCGTCGCGTCCAGGCTATAATCGTAACCATATGGTTACCAATGGTCGGCAACTCGATTCGGTGTTCGGAGCCCTCTCCGATGCGACCCGCAGGGCGATTCTTGAGGAACTGGCCCGCGGTGAGCGCACGGTAGGAGAACTGGCCCACCCGTTCGAGATTTCGCGGCCCGCGATCTCGAAACATTTGAGGGTGCTGGAGCGCGCCGGCCTCGTGAAGCGAACGCCCGAAGGCCGCATCAGCCGATGCACGCTCGACGCTTCTCCACTGCGGCGGGCGGCCGATTGGGTAGAACTCTATCGCGACTTCTGGGAGGAACGGCTCGACGCTCTGACCCGTTACCTGGAGACGCCGAAACCCGAGGACGAGGAGGAAGAGGAATGACGACCCAGACCACAGGCACCCTGGAGGTCACGCGTGTGATCGCCACCGACCCCGAGACAGTGTTCGACGCCTGGACGCAGCCCGAACACCTCGAGAAGTGGTCGGCGCCGGAGGGAATGGACGTGCCGATCTCCGATGTGGACCTTACCGTGGGCGGCCGCTTCCACCTACAGATGCAGAGCGCGGAGGGCGGCATGCACAACGCGCGAGGCATCTACCATGAGATCGACCGGCCGAAGCGCCTCGTCTACTCCTGGGCGTGGGACGAGCACGCGGACCACGGGCAGTCCCTGATCACCGTCGAGTTCAGGGCGGTGGATGGGGGGACCGAGGTTATCATGGTTCACTCCGGCCTGCCGGACGAGCAGTCAGTGACCGAGCACGAGGGCGGATGGACGAGCTGTCTCAACCGACTGGAAGGGCTGTACGCCTGATGCCCGAGGGCGCCCGAAGTACAAACTCGGTTAGAAGCAGGACGTTCACGTACGAAGGACACCAGCAAGGCATTGGGATGCCATACAAGAAGTGCCAGTTGAGACGAGGAACGGCAATCCAATGTATTGAGCTCGCAACGAGGAGGGCTGGATGTCTCAGTATATCGCTTTTCTCCGAGGTATCAATGTCGGTGGGCATCGCGTCAAGATGGACCGGCTCAGGACGATCTTCACGGAACTCGGGCTGAAGGATGTGTCCACCTTCATCGCCAGCGGCAACGTCGTGTTCTCGACGGACACTGACGATGCTGACGGGTTGCGCGAGATGGTCGAGGTTCACCTGGCGAGCCAACTGGGCTATGAGGTCCCGACCTTCATTCGCACGCCCGCCGAGCTCACGGCGATCCTATCGTTCATACCGCCCGAGACCGTGACGCAGATGCCCTCCGTCTCATCGCACTATGTGATCTTCCTGGATACTCGTCCTCCGCACTCACTGCGGTCGGCTTTGACTCAGCTGAACTCCGCCGTGGACCACTTCTACTTCTCCGAGACCGAGGTCCATTGGCTCATCCAGGGCAAGCTCACAGAATCACCGCTCTTTGGGGGGCCAGGGCTTGATCAGGCCACGAGGGGAGTCCGCACGACGATGCGAAACATGAACACACTTCGACGCATTGCCTCTAAGGCGGATCCAGCAGAAGCTTGATCCACGGCTTTCCCACAGCCAGGCGGTAACTGAGTGGACGTATTCGAGTACGTGTCGGTGCGCCGAGAGTGGAAGGGCGTTCGAGGTGCTGCCGCTCCTCGGCCTCTGAACACCCGGGGGATTCAGTGAAAATCACAGTCTTGGGCGCGACCGGTCAGGCCGGCCGACACATCACCAGGCTCCTGCTGGATTATAAATCCGCCGAGGTCACGGCCTGCGCACGGACGGCCTCGAAGCTCGATGCGCTTGAAGCATCCCTGGCGAACCGCCGGGGCGCGCTGCACACGGTCGCCGTGGACGTGGAGTCTGCAGACGAGGTAGAGCGCGTGGTGTCACCCGCGGACCTGGTCGTCGCGGCGACCAGCCGGTGGTCCGACAGTCCTCGTACAGCGTCGATCGCCATCGGTTGCAGCGCGTCTTACTTCGGGATCTACCTCTCCCACGACGAGAAGTGGCGCCAGTTGCGCCCGCTCCACGCTGAATGCGTGGGTCGGGGCCTGATGGTGGTGGACGACGGAGGGGCCCACCCGGGCCTGCCGGCGGCCATGGTCCGGCGGGCTACGGATGATGGTGAGCTGCGTTCGGCCTGGGTCGGGGCGAAGTTCCGGCTGCCGTGGAACGAGCTCGAGCTGGCGCCCGAAACGGTCTCCGACTTCGTGGAGGAGATCGAGACAGCGGACCCGTCGATCCTCGAGGTGGGCAAGTGGGTCCGGGGTTACCGCCACGCTCGGAAGTTCGACTTCGGTGACGGCGGCCTGGAGACCTGCGTGCCGATGTGTCTCGAGGAAATCCGAGAGCTCGGCACTTCAGGCACGGTCCCTTCGGCGGGCTTCTTCATCGCGGGTTTCGGCCCGCTCGTGGACTACGGCGTCTTTCCGCTGAGCATGGGCCTGGCAAAGGTCAACCGCAGGCTGGCATCCGATCTCATGTTGTGGGGCCTCAGGCGGTGGGCGTCGGCCAGCAGCGGTGCGGTCCTGGTGCTCGAGGGCGAGCGTGCGGCGGACTCAACCGGTGTCCGGCTTCGTGTGGCCCACGCCGACCCATACATCCTCACTGCGGTCGCGGCTGTGGCCGCGATCCGGCAGATGCTCCGGGAGCCGCGACCCGGCGTCTGGACGCAGGCCGCGTTCGTGAAACCGGACCCGTTCTTCCAGCATCTGCAGGAGATGGGAGTCGAAGTGGACGGACCGGTGTGATTTTCCTCTCCCGACCCGAGGGTCCACACTTCCAAACACACGCCGATCCGGCGATGATCGAACATGCTCGATCGATTGCGGTAGGACTGTTCTTACTTTCCTAACGGCAGTGCGAAGCGCTTGAAGAAATCTGACAGGGTCAGCTGCGACAGGTCCCGGAATTCGCCGGCGTCGAAGTAGGAGCCGCTGCAGTCCGTACAGGTCTCGTATCCGATGTGCGTCTGCTGCTCATCGACAACTCGGGTCATGATTCCGCCACAACGCGGGCAGCGGTACTGGTCGATGCTGTTGAAGACCTTGCCCTGAATTGCGGAGCCGGTGTCGATGGCCTCCGCAATGTCCTTTTCGCGCAGAGCCTCCATCTCCCCCGCGTCGAACCAGATTCCGCGACAGCGTTCACAGCGGTCGATCACCGTGCCATCGACGTCCAGTCGTTGCATATCGGAACGGCACTTCGGGCAACGCATGGCGCCGGAGAAGAACACGCCGCCTTCACCTCCGCTGCTGGTGATGGTGTAGATACGCCTGGCTCTTCCACCGTCATGTTCAGCCTTTTCATGCTGGTGCCGGTGAAACACAAGAACGACGATCATGCCGATCACGAGGACGCCCAGGAACATGTAAGACTGAGGATAGGTGGTCTGCTCGGAGACCATGCCGAACAGCTTGGACCCTGCGGAATGGCCCAGGTTGGCCACCGACATGTAGATCGCGAACTGTGTAGCCGCACAGGCGCTCGAGCAGATCGCCATGGCCAGTGCGAGCACGCTGACCATCGTGATCGGCAACATCATGACCCAGATCGAGAGCATGACTTTCACGTACAGGCTGTCGTTCCACAGGAACTGGGTCTGGGCCAGGAAGAAGGCGTGGATCCCCACCAGTGAAGCGGTCAGGATGAGCATGCGCTTGGGCCCGATTCGGTCGATGATCGGTCCCAGCACCAGCGTGACTCCCGCTCCGATGATGCCCATGACGGCGACCAGATTGGACCATTGTGGCGTGGTGAAGCCGAACACCTTGACCGCGGCGATCGGCATCAGGGCATCGCCGTAGCCGCCGATCAGGCCGTCGAGCACCATGATGAGCATCACGATCAGGCTGACCGGTTTCCAGAGCACATCGTTGATCCCGGCAAACACGTCC
>CAZRRU010000192.1:0-13111 GCA_964602635.1 uncultured Gemmatimonadota bacterium
TGCTGTCGGTGGGAGGGCTATTCCTGGGTCCCTGGGTCCAGAAGTACGCGTTCGACGACTGGTGGACCGGTGTACCTTTCGGTTGGGACCTGACGGACAACAAGACGCTGGTGATGTGGCTCGCCTGGCTCCTTGCCTTGCTGGCCATCGGCCGCCGCGGGAAGCAAGACGCCGCCGCCGGCTCGACGGGCGACAAGAAGGCCAGGCTTGCCGTGGTGATCGCCGCGATCGTAACGGTCGCGGTCTACCTGATCCCACACAGCATGGCGGGCAGTCAGCTCGACTACGACGCGGTGGACCGCGGCGTGGCGCCGGAAGAGGCGATCGGCATCGGTTGAGTCACCGAGTCCGGCACACGGTTATCTGACACGGTTAAACGGAAGTGAAATGCCATGGCTGAGATCACGGCTGAGCTGTTGGGCGGAACACGAGTGGCCCTGAGCAACGGGCGTCACGAGTGGCACGGCGACGAGCCGGAGAGCAACGGAGGTGAGGACACTGCACCGACTCCGTATGAGATGCTGCTCGGTGCGCTGGCTCACTGCACCCTGGTTACGCTGGCCCTCTACACCCGGCACAAGGGGATCGAACTCGGTCCCGTCTCGGCGAGGTACCATCACGAGAAAGTGCCCGCGCCCGACGGTCAAACTGGCCTCGTGGATCGACTTACGAGTCAGGTGACGATCGAGGGCGAATACGATGAGGCGGTGCGGAAGCGACTCGAGCAGATCGTGGGTCGCTGCCGGGTCCACAAGACGCTCGAGATCGGCGCTGAGGTAGTGGACGAGGTCGAGTTCATCTGAGGTCGCGCGTCATGGCGGGGCGACGTTCTCCGCAATATCTTACACGAGTTCTTCGGTGCCACAGCCCCCTCGCTGGCGTTACAGTTAGACCTGCCGGTTCCCCTCCCGGCGTCGCGCCCACCCAGTTCGAGGGAGGTACGCCGTGAAATCCCTGTTGTATGTCTCGATCCTCTTCCTTGCCGGTGGTCTCGTCGGTTGCAGCAGTGACGATGGAGACAACGGGACGGATCCGGATCCGATCGTGATCGCCGATCTGGCCGGAGCGTGGGACTGCACTCAGTTCCTGGCCGTCAGTACGGACGATCCCCAGGTCCAGTTCGAGCTCATCGCCTTGGGCGGTTCTCTGGCGGTCACGGTTCAGCCGGACGGCTCGTTCGTCGGCGAGGCTTCGATTCCCGACCCGGACACCGGAATACCCCTGGTCGTGCCGTTCGGAGGCACGTTCTCGCTGGTCAGCCAGACGGTGCTCTCGATGCAGTTCGCCGTGGAGATTCCGCCGTTCCTGGAGAACGGAACCGCAGAATTCACGCTGGTCGGGAACACGATGACGCTGCACCAGGAAGTCACGACGTTCGACTTCGACTTCGACGGGCAGGATGACCCGGCGACATTCGACGCGACGTTAGTGCGGTAGAGGCGAGGTCTCCGGCCGCGGCACCTAGCCCGCAGGCAGAACGATCAGCAGCGCCGCCGCCACCACGTGGGCGGTGCTGCCGGCCATCACGCACAGGTGCCAGATCGCGTGGCCGTAGGGGATGCGCCGATTAGCGTAGAAGTAGACGCCGCCCGTGTAGGCCAGCCCCCCGATCGCGAGCCACAATAGAGTCGCCCCGGGCAGGGCCTCGACGACCGGCTTTGCCGCGATCACCACCAGCCAGCCCATCGCCAGGTAGATCGCGGTCGAGATCCGCCGGAATCGGCCCGTGAAGAACAGCTTGAACACGATGCCGGCTGCGGCCAGGCCCCAGATTACCCCGAACAGCGCCCATCCCCATCCACCTCGGATCCCGGCCAGAGTGAACGGCGTGTAGGTCCCGGCGATCAACAGGTAGATCGCGGAATGATCCACGATCCGCAGCCTCGCCTTCATGCTGCGCTTCGGGACCGCGTGATACAGGGTCGAGGCGGAGTAGAGCATGATCAGCGTGGTACCAAACACGGCCGCGCCCACGATGTGGAAGGCGTCGCCCTTCATGGCGGCCAGCGTGACGAGCACACCCGTGGCGGCGATTCCCCACAGCGTGCCGAATCCGTGCGTCAGCGCGTTCGCCAACTCCTGTCGCCGGTGGCGCAGCCGCGCCAGCCGAATGCCTTTCACAGTCGAACGACTCCTTGGTTGGGTGCTTCCTGGTGCGACCATACGATAACCGGGCCTCGGCCTGAGCGGAACGCCCGCCTCGACGGCCGGGAACCGTTTCACCGGTCTGACCGTTCCAATAGCCAACGGCCCCACCGAGGCGGGGCATATCTCTGCACAGACAGATCGAAGGCGCGGGAATCGGTCACGAGGCTCGTCCCGCGCGATGTCCCGTCAAGAAGAAGGAGAGCGAGATGAGGCGTATGACCTGGCTGGCCCCCGTGGCCGCGTTCACCCTGGCTGCGTGTGGCGGTGGAGATGCCGGCGCCGAGGCGGAAATGGCCGCGGCGAATCCGTGTGCCGCGGCGAATCCGTGTGCCGCGAACCCCTGTGCGGCCAATCCGTGTGCTGGAATGGACCTGCCGGTCGATGCCATCCGGCAGGGCGACCGCGAGCTGGACTCTCACGGAATGTCCTGGGACCAGCTGGCCGCCCGGGGCGCGGAGCTGTGGGACGACAAGTCTCTCAGCGGCACGGGCGCGACATCGTGCAGCACCTGTCACAGTGGCGAAGGCACGGGCATGATGAACGCCTCGTTCGCCGATCCGTATCCCCATCCCGTGGCCATGGCGAAGGACCGGGCCGGCCTCGACCAGGTGACTGCGGCGGAGATGGTCCAGCTGTGCATGGCGATTCCAATGACGGCCGAGCCCCTGGACTACGGTTCCGTCGAGCTGTCAGCGCTCACCGCTCGGGTCGAGCAGCTCCAGGAGACGTTCGATCCGGCGGGGGCGGGAGGCATGAACCCGTGCGCCGCCAATCCGTGCGCGGCGTCAGGCATGAACCCGTGCGCTTCGAACCCATGTGGAGCGGATCGCTGAGGTGATGTTTCAGGCCGCGAACCAGCTCGCGCGCCGCTGACAACGCAAAGGGCCGGCCGTCCCTCGGGCAGCCGGCCCTTTGCCGTACGTTCCACGGTTCAGGCCCGCGGGCCCCGGTGTATGTGCGTGTTCGCCGCCCGAAGCAGGGCCTCCGCCTCTTCTCGCGCCGGATTGCCGTGGTTGGCCCTGGCCACGTCGGCCATGGACGGCTGGAGCAGGAGCATGGCCAGCAGGGCGGCTCGCTCCGGAAGGCTGCGTACGATCACGTGTTCGTGCGAGGCGTGGGCTCCGTCGCCCACCGGACCCAGGCCGTCGAGGGTAGGAGCGAACAGGCTCGTGACGTTCCCGTCGGAGCCGCCACCCGAAGTGCCCTGCTGCAAATCGAGGCCCAGTTCCTGGCCCGCCCGCTGCGCCGACTGCCAAAGATGCTGGTTGCCCGGGGTCTTCTCCATGGGCGGCCGGTTCATGCTCCCGGTCACGACGAGCTCCGTGCCCGGTGTCGTGGACTCGAGGGACAGGATGTCGGCCTCGACCCGGCGGGCGTCCTCGATCGTGAGCACTCGGACATCCACCGTGGCCCGGCTCTCCGGGGCCACGATGTTGGTGCGCAGCCCTCCGTCGATCGTGCCGACGTTGACCGTGACTCCGCGTTCGGCGTCGTTGAAGGCGAACAGTCGCTGGATTACCATCGAGAGCTCGAGGATCGCGCTCGCCCCGCGCTCCGGCTCGAGGCCCGCGTGCGCAGCCCGGCCGAGGACCCGGATCTCGAAGGACCCGTTCCCCTTGCGGGCCGTCTTCAGCTTTCCGGCAGGCCCGAGAGCGGGCTCCAGGACGAACACGCGCTCCGACACCTTGGCCAGGCGCTTGATGTGCCGCATCGAGTCGGAGCTGCCGATCTCCTCGTCCGAGTTGACCAGCACGATCGGGACGACCTCGGGCCGCAGGCTCATCGACTGCAGGGCGCGCAGCGCGAACACCATGTTCACGAGTCCGCCCTTCATGTCGTAGGTCCCGGGTCCGTACAGGCACCCTTCCTTCTCGATGATCGGCATGACGCCGAGGGTCCCGACCTCCCACACCGTATCGCAGTGTCCCACCATGAGCTGGATCGAGCGTCGCTTGGGCCTGGCGTGCGGTATGGCCAGTAGCTGGCCGCCCGATTCGACGCCCGGAATTGCCCGGACCACGAAGCCCAGGCGCTCGAGCTCCAGGCGTAGTATCGCCTGCGGGCCGGCCTGCGTTCCTGGGTCCAGGGAAGGGGATTCCGCTTCGGCGAGGCGGCGCAGAAGGCGCACCATTTCGCGCTCGCGCGAGAGCAGGTGCTTCAGGACGTCGGGCCCGACCCCCTCTGGCACGGGGCTCAGCGCTCGAACCCGTCGGGGAGCGGGAATTGATAGGTCTGCTGGATGGCTGCGAATCGCCACGGCTGGAGATAGGCCAGGAGGGGAGCGTCGCGAATCAGGTCCTGCCCGTCCCGGTCCAGTCTGCGGAGGGAGTCCTCGGCCACCGCCGCCTCAACGATCCGGCCCACCACCAGGCTGTTCTCTCCGAATCCGTCCACGATTCGATCGAGCTCGCACTCGAAGAACAGGTAGGACTGGGCCAGGTGGACTCCCTTGACCCGGGTCGCGGGCCTCGTCTGCAGCGCTTCGAGCACCGGCTTCGCGTCGTCGTCGCACCTCGGCGCCGCGCACAGGCTGGCGAGCACGACCTGGTCGGGGCGGGGCATGGACACTGTGAAAACGCCGTCGCGCTGGATGTTTCGATACGTCGAGTGTCGCGGAGTGCACACGAAACCGAAGTAGTTCTGCCACCCCATGGGCGTGGCCATGTGCTTGGGCGCCAGGTTGGCGGTGCCGTCCTCCTCGAGCGTGCCAACGACCGAAAGCGGCGACACCCAGAAAAACCTGTCCCAGATAGGCTTATCCAGATCCAGCTTAACCAGAGTCTGAAGTGGCTGCGTCATCTTTCTCGGCCTCCCGTCCGGTCCATCTTTACATCATGGCACCGGCGGTCGTAAATAGCCACATTGGCGCGAACCCGCGCCACGAAGACGAATGAGGGGCCACCCGCCGAGGTGGACCCCGCGAATACGAGGAGACCGAATGCAGATGCAGATCTCGAACCGCGGCGTGGACCTCACGGATGACCTGACCTCCCGCGTCGAATCGCTGGCCGCGGAGGTGGAGAGCCGGACGACCGGGCTGCAGCTGGCCAAGTTCGTGCTCGAGGAGCGAGACACGACGAAGGCAGTGGGCCTGGTGCTGTCGTGGGGCGAGAAGCAGGACACGGTGGTCCGACACGCCGAGGCCTCGGACTGGGACCGGGCGTTCCTGGATCTGCAGCGCCGGCTGGAACGGGCGTTCGAGGCCTCCGAGCCGGAATCGACTTGAAAGCAGCGCTGACCCGAAGCTAGACTTGGTGGGCCGCCCATCCCCGCGGCGGCGGATTCAGCGACACGACATCACGGGACTGCGCCCCTCAGACCATCGGGAAACGATCGCCGTTCACCGAGAGGAGGCGCCATGCCGCAGACCTACGAGCTGGTACTCACCGGGTTCCACTTTCCCCGCAAACTCCCTCGCAGAAAGGCCAACTTCCGATTCGTGGCGGACGTTCGTTACGTGAATGGGCGGGGTGAGCACGACACGGAGCACTCAGTGCTTCCCGACCTCGATCGGTACTGGGAGTGTGACCCCGAGCGGAAGAAGACGCCCGCGTACGTTCGCGGGCCGGAGAAGGGGAAGACCGCCTCGTTCGACATGTCGCGCATCGACGAGTGGGACCGCCTGGTCCTGCTCGTGCGCGGGGACGGGATTCACTCGGTCCAGTTCAAGGTCCTCGACGTCAACCGCACGGACGGTTGGGACCGGCTTCGCCGGGCCCTCGGTGACGTCGTGAGCACGCTCATCGGCCGGGCTCGCACGATCGTGCCCGACAAGGCATGGGCGGTATCCGATTCCTTCGGGACGGCTGCCACCGACCTCGAGTCCACGCTGGTGGCACGGCTCGCCGGAGGCGACGCTCCTCTGTTCCGCGGATCGACGGCCCTTTCGGCGCCGGGCAACTACGAGGTGTCGGGCGAGGGCCGCGCTGGCGCCTACTCCATTCTGTGCCGGCTCGACGTCTCGGAGGGCTGAGGACGTCGGGGCCAGCCGGTCGCCCGTGATTCGCCGCTGGCACAACCGGGCACACCGGCCTGGCCCCGAAGCCCGGTGGAGGGCTAGCCGTCCTCTGCAGCCTCCTCGTCGTCATCCTCCGCCTCGTGGACGATACCCCAGATGTTGTCTTTGTGCCTCGGGCAAAGCTCCACGAATTCGCCGAACATGTTGCCGTCCGGGTCGCGGGCTCCCATGCGTGACACGGCCTCGGTCCAGGCCGTGTGGAAGCCGTGCATGTTCTCGACGGCGAACCAGTCCATCACGTTCCACTCGTCTCCCCAGCCGTGCGTCAGGATGCCGAAGCCCTGGATCAAGCCCTCGTCCTCGAGCTCGTCCATGACGTCGCGCCACTCGCCGTTCAGCAGTTCCGCGGCCCGCGCCGTGTTGCCGAGCCCGCACTCGAAGTAGCGCATGACGATCAGGTTCGCCTGGGCTTCATCTTCGTCTTCCTCCTGGGCGGCGGCGCCTGGCGCCAGGGCGAAGCCGAGGGTGAGAAGCAGGAGAAGCAATGACCATACCTTCATGAGGTCCTCCTTCGCGAGAATTGATGGGGGTAGCGAATGCAACGTCCGCCGACTCGAGGTCGCGCAAATTCACTCGATCCTGCTCGGGGGGCGCATGCAAAGTACTGGATTTCCCGGCATCTGGTAAGTGGCGAGGTGCGCCCCGGGGCCGCTACCGCTCACTGATGCCGGCTCGCTATCAGCAAACCCGCACTCCACCCCTTGACGGAGCGGTTAACAACGTTAATGTAACGGTGTTAACTTAACGACGTTAAGGGTGAATTCATGACTGAATCGCAGATTATCGAGAAGGAACGAGCCGGGGAGACGGAGACCGCCATCCTGGAGGCTGCCCGCGACCTGCTGGCGGAGGGCGGTCTCGACGCTCTCTCGATGCGGGCCGTCGCTTCCAAGGTCGGTCTGAGCGCGACGGCTATTTACCACTGGTTCCAGAACAAGGAAGACCTGGTGGACCGGGTCGTGCTGCACGGGTTCCGTCGCTCCGAGGCCTACATGTGGAATGCGATCGAGGACCTGCCCCCCGGATCGATGGAACGAGTCGCCGCCCTCTGAGAGTCTTACATCCGCTTCGCGCTCGAAAACCGCGAGTACTTCAAGATCATCTTCGCCATTCAGACGCCGGCGCCGCGGCACATCGACGACGTACCGGGTCAGGGTGGATACCGGGTGCTCCGTCAATGCGTGGTCGAGGCCATGGAAGCCGGGAACATCAGGCAGATGGAGCCCGACCTGGTGGTCCTGTTTCTGTGGTCCCTGGTTCATGGCCTCGTGACGATCTTCATGGCCTGTGATCCGAAGGAGCTGCTGGCCGAGACCGGGTGCTGCGACGACCCGGACGAGAGAGACCTCACGCTCGGGCTGTTCGAACGGTTTCGGGCGATGGTACGGATCGGTCTCCAGCCCGACGAGGAGAGGGGAGGCGAGGGCGATGCTTGAGCAAGGATCGAGGATAGAACCGCGCAAAGGGGAAACGTTGCAGGGAATACACGATCGGCGGACGCGAAGGCCCTCTTCGGTGTCCGCCGTTATCGCCGCGCTGGTGATGGCGGTCGGCGGAACCCTCAGTCCTGTCCACGGCCAGGCCCTCGACGAGACGGCGGCGGCCGCGGAGTCTCCCGTGCTCCGGTCGGATGGAGCTCTGTCCGCGCAGGTCGGCCTGGGCGAGACCCTGCCGCCGGCGGACCTGGACGCGGCTCGCCGCGTGCAGGAAGCCGACGCGACGGACGCCGGTGTCCGTCCGTACACTCTCGAGAGGGTGGTGGCCATCGCCCTGCGCAACAACCGCCAGCTGGCCGTGTCCCAGTACGACCTCGAGGTGGCGAACAAGCAGGTTTCCGAGGCCTACGGGGCGCTGTTCCCGGAGATCGACGGTTTCGCATCGTTGCAGCGCAATCTCGAGCTTCCGTCGGCGTTTCTCCCGAAGATCTTCATCGATCCTGATGCCGATCCGGATGACCTGATCGCCGTGACCTTCGGGGCGGAAAACCAGTGGAACGCCGGGCTGATCGTGAACCAGCCCCTGTTCGACGCCGGAGTCTTCGTCGGAGTGGGGACGGCCGGCTCGTTCCGCAATCTGGCCCGCGAGGCGTTGCGCGGATCCGCCCAGGGCGTGGCGACGACGGCCCGGATCGCCTATCTCAACGTGCTCCTGGCCCAGGAGGCCGTCCGCGTCACCCAGAACAGCATCGAGAGGGTGCGGCAGACGCTGGAGGAGACCCGCGCCCTGAACCGGGCCGGTCTCGCCAGTGACTATGACGTCCTTCGGCTGGAGGTGCAGCTGGCGAACATCGAGCCCAACCTGAGGCGCGCCGCGAACGAAGTGGCCGAGACCCGGCGGGTGCTGGCGATCGAGATGGGGCTCGGGGAAAGTGCGAGCGCCGCGGCGTTCGGTGAGCTGCACCAGATCGACCTGTCCGAAGGGGCGGCGAACAGCGAGGACAACGTTGCTCTCCTATCGTTCGCAGGCGTCCCGGACGCTTCCGTGGTGGGGCGGGAGGAGTTGGAGGTCGTGGCCCTGTCCAACCGGACCGACCTCCAGCAGGCGCGCCTTCAGCGTGACCTGGAGGAGGCCCGCGTGAAGTACGAGCGCACGCTGATGTTTCCGACCGTGAACGCCTTCTTCAACTGGGGATTGCAGGCGCAGGAGAACGGGGCGCTCAACTTCTTCGGCGAGAACCCCGATCAGCGATTCACGACCTCGGCGGTCGGGGTGCAGCTGGACGTGCCGATCTTCTCGGGAGCGCGCCGCTGGAACCGCGTGGAGCAGCGAAAGATTGGTGTGCGCCAGGCCGAGGAACGAATCGGCGATCTGAGGCAGCGTGCAGCGAACGAGGTGGAGACGGTTCTCGCCGACCTGACCGAGTCGCGGTCACGCGCCGAGGCTCAACGGCAGGCCGTCTCGCAGGCCCAGAGGGGTTTCGACATCGTGACCACCGAGTACCTGGCAGGCACGCAGCCCAGGCTCGAGGTGACCGAGGCCGAGCTCGCCCTCAGGCAGGCCGAACAGAACTACGCGCTGGCGGTCTACGACTATCTGGTCGCTCAGGCGCGGCTGGACCTGGCCGTAGGGGTGGTGCCGGTGGTGGATCCCGTTGTGCACGCGATGATCGAGGGTGACATCGGGCCAGAGGACCGGATAGACCCGGCCGGCGACGATACGACGTCCAATGACGACAGGGAAGGCGACCGATGAGGACGATACGAGTGCTGCGCATACATCGAAGGGGTCGTCTCCTCGCAGCCGTGGGCCTGATGCTGACGGCCGTGGCTGCCGGGTGTGGCTCCACGGAAGGGGCCGGGAGCGAATCCACTGAGTCGGGCGAGGCGGCGTACGTCAAGGTGGTGAACGTGGTGATCCGGACTATCGCGCCGACGGAGTTCACGTCCTACGTACGGATGACCGGTGTCGTCGAGGCCTTCCAGGACGTCGTCGTGAGCTCGCAGGAAAGTGGAGTGATCGAGCGCGTGATCGTGGACAAGGGCTCTCGAGTACGTGCGGGGCAGGCCATCATGAGGATCGACGACGAGATCCTCGCCGCCCAGGTGGACGAGGCGCGCGCTTCTTCCGCCCTGGCGCGGGAGCGCTACGAGAGGCAGCGCCAGTTGTGGGAGGACGAGGGAATCGGCAGTGAGATCGCCTTTTTGCAAACCAAGTACGATTCCCAATCGGCGGACGCGCGCCTGTCATTCCTCGAGGCCCGGTTCGCCCGGCATTCCATCCGGTCTCCGATCGCCGGCGTGCTCGACGAGCGTTACGTGGATACGGGAGAGATCGTGGCTCCGGGGACCCCGGTGGCGCGGGTGCTCACGGTGGACAAGCTCAAGGTGGTCGGCGGAGTGCCCGAACGCTTCGGACCGTACGTGGCCGAGGGCGGCAGCGCCGTGATCAACTTCGACGTGCTGCCCGGACAAACGCTCGAAGGCACGATCGAGTACGTCGGCGCCGCCGTGGACCCGCAGAACCGGACGTTCCCGATCGAGATCCTCCTGGACAACCCCCAGGGCCGCCTCAAACCGCAGATGGTGGCGAACGTGAGGGTCGCGACCGAGCAACTCACGGACGTGATCGTGGTCGCCCAGGACGTGGTTCAGCGCACGGAAGATGGGTACCAGGTATTCGTCGCAGTCGGGGAGGGGGAGAGCATGGTCGCCGAGGCGCGCAACGTTGCTCTCGGCCCCAGCTTCGAGAACGAGGTCGTGGTGGTTGGCGGGCTGGTCGCGGGGGATCGTCTCATCGCCACCGGCCACCAGCTGGTAGATGCCGGTGACCGGGTGAGGGACGTGAGCGAGGGGGGCGGAAGATGAGCTGGTTCCGACGACTGCTGCGCCGCCGCCGCGGTGCGGCCCACGACGAGGACCGGCTGGCGGCGGGGAGCGCCGCCGATCGGCTGTTCGAGCGGAGGGACCCCGGCAAAGTAGACCTCGGGCGGTACAAGACGTTCTGGCTGACGGATTTCGCCGTCGACCACCCGATCAGCGTACTTACCCTGCTCGTGCTGATCGTGATGGGAGGTCTCTACTCGTACCTCACGGTTCCGAAAGAGGCATCACCCGACATCACGGTCCCGTTCGTGGCCGTGAACACGGTGTACTCGGGGGTCGCACCCGAGGATATCGAGACGCTGATCACCCGGCCGCTCGAAGAGGAGCTCAACAAGATTTCCGACATAAAGACGCTCACCTCGCAGTCGGTGGAGAGCGTCTCCTCCATCACGGCCGAGTTCGAGGCCGGCATGGACATGACGGAGGCCCTGCAGCTCGTGCGGGAGAAGGTGGATATCGCGAAGCCGGAACTGCCCGAGGCGGCCGAAGAGCCGGCGATCCTCGAGTTCAACTTCTCCGAGTTTCCCATCATGCAGGTCAACGTGTCGGGCGAGTACAACCTGGTGCGACTGAAAGAGCTCGCCAAGGATATCCAGGACGAGATCGAGCAGATCCCGTCCGTACTCAGCGTGCAACTCTCAGGAGGGCTCGAGCGCGAGGTGAAGGTCGACGTCGACCTCGGGAAGCTGAAGTACTACGGGATCTCGTTCGTCGACGTGATCGAGGCGATCGCATTCGAGAACGTGACGGTGCCTGGTGGAACGATCGACGTCGGCGACGTGAAGTACCTGGTCCGCGTGCCTGGAGAATTCCAGGATACCCGACCGCTCGAAGACATCGTGATCGAGACGCAGGGGGACCAGCCGATCTACGTGCGTGACGTGGCCACCGTCGACTTCGGCTTCAAGGAACGCGAGAGCTACGCGCGCCTGAACGGGAATTCAGTCGTTACGCTGAGCGTCAGCAAACGCACCGGCGAGAACATCATCGAGACCTCGGACGCCGTGCGGGCGATCCTCGCGGACATGGAAGCTGACTTCCCGCCCACCACGCACGTCAGCATCACGTCGGATGCGGCCAAGTACGTGCGCAGCATGGTCAGCAACCTCGAGAACAACATCGTTTCCGGCCTGATTCTGGTGGTGTCCGTCCTGCTGTTCGCCCTCGGGGTGAGGAACGCCTCGTTCGTCGGCATCGCCATTCCACTGTCGATGTTGCTCTCGTTCAGCGTGATGCAGATCCTCGGCTTCACCATGAACATGGTCGTTCTGTTTTCGCTCATCCTCGCGCTGGGGATGCTGGTGGACAACGCGATCGTGGTGGTCGAGAACATCTACCGCTTCCGCGAGGAGGGATTCGACCGCAAGTCGGCTGCCAAGCTGGCGACGGCCGAGGTGGCAATGCCGGTGATCGCCGCCACCGCGACCACGCTCGCGGCCTTCGCGCCCATGGCGTTCTGGCCCGGGATTACGGGCGAATTCATGAGCTATCTACCCAAGACGCTCATGATCACCCTGACCGCGTCTTTGATCGTCGGCCTGGTGATCAACCCGACCCTGTGCTCGCTGTTCATGCGGACCGAAGGCGAGCCCAGGCCTCACCTGACGCGCGAGTTCAAGATCGTGGCCTGGGTAACGGCGGGTCTGGTCGCGCTCGCGCTGGCCCGCGGACGACCGCTGACCACGGTGCTGCTCGCGGCAACCGTCGTCGGTCTCATTCTCCTCAACCGGTTCGTGCTCGATCCCGCCGGTCACTGGGTGCGAGAGCGAGCCCTTCCCGCAACCCTGCACTTCTACGAAGGGCGTTTGCGCTGGGCTCTCAGGCACCGAGTGCTCGTGATGGGACAGACCGGATTGCTGTTCGTGGGGGTCCTGGTCCTGTTCGCCGCGTTCAACCCGGGGATCGAGTTCTTTCCGGAGGACATCGCCCCCGACGACATCTGGGTGCAGGTAGAGACGCCGGTTGGCACGCGTGCCGAGGTCACGGACGAAATCGTTCGGCGGCTCGAGACCGAGCTGGAAGGGATCGACGGCCGGCAGGACTACGAGTCCGTCGTGGCAACCACGGGCTCGAAGATCGCTGACTTCGGAAGCCAGACGGGCTCGCAGTTCGCGACCGTGGCCGTCAGCTTCGTGGACTTCGAGCTCCGCGAGCGTGACACCAACGAGACCCTCGAGGTCATGCGGTCGTCGATCGGCGGAGACGTGGCCGGTGCCACGATCACCGTGGACAAGCCGAACATGGGACCACCCACCGGTCGCCCGATCAACATCGAGATCATCGGCGAAGACTTCGAGACCTTGAAGGACCTCGGCGATCAGATGGTCGCCCTGCTTTCGAACGCCGACGTAGCTCCCAAGCTCGAAGGGCTGGAGAGCGACCTGGACGACGCGCGGCCCGAGCTCCGGGTCGAGGTAGACCGCGAGAAGGCAGCTCTGTACGGAGTGACCACCCTCGACATCGGCAGCACGGTTCGAAACGCCATCAACGGTACCGAGGCGTCCGAGTTCAGGGACGGAGAGGAGGAGTACGACATCGTCGTACGTCTCGCCGAGCAATACCGCTCGGATCTCTCGTCGATCGGCGACCTCACGATCGAGAGCGAGATGGGAGACCCCGTTCC
>CAZRRU010000193.1:0-6393 GCA_964602635.1 uncultured Gemmatimonadota bacterium
GAAGACGTAGGCGCGGAGTCGGCGTCGTGCGGACTCTGGGTCTCATCATCGGGCTCGCCACTGCCGCGCTAGCGGTCCAGCAGGCCGACGACTACACCGAGGCCCGGCAGGCCATGGTCAGCCGACAGATCGAGTCGGCGCTCGGGGGCCGGGAGCCGGTGCGAGACACCGCCGTGCTCAGAGCCATGCGATCCGTTCCGCGTCACCGGTTCGTGCGGCCGGGTGACGAGCACCGCGCGTACACCGACCGCCCCCTTCCTATCGGTCACGGTCAGACCATCTCACAACCCTACATCGTGGCGGCAATGACGTCGCTTCTCCGCGTTCGCCCGGGCGACGTCGTGCTCGAGATCGGTACGGGCTCGGGCTACCAGGCCGCCGTGCTGGCCGAGATCACGGACAGCGTGTACACGATCGAGATCATCGAGCCGCTCGGAGTGCGGGCCCGGGATCGTCTCGACGAGCTGGGCTACCGGACGGTCCGCAGCCGCGTCGGCGACGGGTACTTCGGATGGCCGGAGCACCCACCGTTCGACCGAATCGTCGTGACGGCGGCTGCGAGCCACATCCCGCCGCCCCTTCTCGAGCAACTCAGGCCGGGCGGGCGAATGATGATCCCGGTCGGGGCACCATTCCAGGTGCAGGCCCTGATGCTGGTGGAGAAGCAGGCCGACGGGAGCGTGATCCAGTGGAACACGGGCGCCGTCCGATTCGTCCCGCTGACGGGCGGCGAGTGAGTCACTCCGGGAGGGATCGCCTGGCGCTCCCGGTCGGTCTCATCGGCGCCACCGGCATCGCTTTCGAGATCTCCCTGGTGCGTATCTTTTCGATTGCCCAGTGGCACCACTTCGCGTACATGATCATCAGCATGGCCCTGCTCGGGTTCGCGGCAAGCGGGACCGTGCTCGGATTGCTGGCCGACCGGATTCGGGGCCGGGAGGAAACGGTCCTGCGCGTCGGGGCGTTCCTGCTGGCCCCCTCGCTGATCGTGTGCTACGAGATCAGCCAGGCCATACCGTTCGAGACCCTCCAGCTCGCCACCCGCCCGGGCCAGTGGGGGCTGCTCCTGGCTATATACTTGACGCTGTCGATCCCTTTCTTCCTGGTGTCCTGGTGCATCACGGCGGCCCTCCTTCTGCGCCCGGGCAGCGTGGGAAGGGTGTACTTCGCGAACATGGTCGGTTCGGGCCTCGGCGCCCTGGCCGTGGCGGTCCTGCTGTTCGCGATTCCTACCGCGTCCGTGCCCTATGCCCTCGCCTTCGTGGCCCTGGCGGCTTTCGCTCTTCTGACGGGGCCCGATCGGCGCTGGCTCGGGGCGATCCTCGTCCTGGCCACCGGGCTCGCCGGCCTCCTGGCTATGCGCGGCCCGGTTCCCGTCCGTCTCTCCGAGTACAAGGGCCTCTCGTACGCCCTGCAGCTGCCGGACGCCCGGATCGTGGCCGAGAGCGAGTCGCCTCTGTCCCGCCTGACGGTCGTGCGCTCCTCGCTGATCCGCGAGACGCCGGGCCAGGTATCGGGCTACCCGTGGGAGCGCCTGGGACCGTTCCCGGAACAGGCTGGCCTCTTCTTCGACGGCGGCGGCGCGTCGCCCGTGCACCGATTCGACGGCTCGGGCGAGCCTCCGGCGTTTCTCGAGTACGTCACCGGTGCTCTCCCGTACCAGGTCACGCGAAGTCCCCGGGTCCTGGTGATCGGAGCCGGCGGCGGCACGGAGGTCTTGAACGCCCTGCGGCACGGGGCGTCGCGGGTCACCGCCGTCGAGCTGGATCCCGGAGTTCCGCGAGCGATCGAGAGCCTGGGCGACTTCGCAGGCGATCTGTACCGGCGTCCGGACGTCGAGCTCGTCCTCGCCGAGGGCCGAGGGTACCTCGAGGCGAGCCCCGACCAGACGTTCGACGTCATCCAGATCGCGTTACTGGACGCCTTCGCCGCCTCTGCTGCCGGCGTGCACGCCCTGAGCGAAAGCTACGTGTACACGGTGGAGGCCCTAACCCTGTATATCAGCCGTCTGTCGGAGGACGGGGTGCTGTCGATCACCCGCTGGCTCAAGACGCCTCCCCGCGATGCGATCAAGCTGTTCGCCACGGCGGTCGCCGCGGCGCGGTCGGCGGGCATCGACGAGCCAGCCGATCACCTCGCCCTGATCCGCTCCTGGAACTCGGCCACGCTCCTGGTCTCGCGCTCTCCGTTCGATCGGGATCGGATCGACGCAATCCGGGCCTTCGCCGTGTCGCGAGGCTTCGACATCGCGTGGCTTCCCGGGCTCGATCCGGAGGAGGTCAACCGGTTCACGGTGCTCCCCGAGCCGGTGTACCACCAGGCGGCCGTTGCCGCGCTCTCCACCAGATCGGAGGAATTCTTCCAGGACTACCCGTTCCACGTGCGGCCGCCGACCGATGACCGGCCCTACTTCTTCCGCTTCTTCCGGTGGCGGAGCCTCCCCGTCCTGGTCTCGTCGGCGGGTCGTGATTGGGTCAACTACGTGGAGTGGGGATACCTGGTACTTGTCGCGACCGTTCTGCAGGCCCTGTTCGCCGCGACGATGCTCGTCCTGCTGCCCCTCGCCGCGTTCGGCCGCGCACGAGGGACGCGAGGAAGCGCCGGCGCAGTGGTCGCCTGCTTCGGTGCGCTGGGCGTCGCCTTCATGTTCCTCGAGATCGCCTTCATCCAGAAGATGATGCGGTTCCTGCACCACCCGGTGTTTGCGGTCTCGGTGGTCCTGACGTCCTTCCTGGTGTTCGCGGGCCTGGGTAGCCTGTACGCGGACCGGGTGCGCGCGCGCCCGGTCCGCCGGGTGGCGATCGTCGTCCTGCTCCTGGCCCTGGTCTCGGCGCTCTACCTGGTGATGCTCCCGCCGCTGTTTCGGTTCGGCGCCGGGTGGCCGGCCGTCGTCCGAGTCGCGGCCAGCATAGCGCTGCTGGCGCCGCTCGCCTTCCTCATGGGGATCCCGTTTCCGACATGCCTGCAGGTGCTCTCGGACCGCCCGCGAGGCCCCGTGGCATGGGCATGGGGAGTAAATGGTGCCGCATCCGTCATCGGTGCGACCGTGGCCACGCTCGTCGCCGTGCACGCCGGCTTCCAGGTCGTGGTGGCCGTCGCCGTGATGCTGTACCTGGTAGTCCCGCTCTCCCTCCGTCGCCTGTCAGGTCGGACCTGACGCGGGCGTCCGATCCGGCGACCCGCCCCGATTGGCAGAAGGCCCTTCAAATGGCGGGCTTTCGTGCATCAACGCCGGTGTTCCCCACTGGCCCTTACCTCGCAGGCTCGGTGGTACCGGACGGTGTCCGCTTTCTATGGACCAGCTGTCGCCGAACGTGGGTGAGCTTCTCCCTCGGCCTGATCGGTACGGTCTGATCCCCGTGTACACGGTCCGGCTCCCCGAAGGCCGGTTGGAGGTCCGTCAGCCAGGTGGCCCGCGAATCGTAGCGGGCCAAGAATATCCGCCCGGCCCGCTCCGGATCGCGGGCTTGGATTAGTGAAAGCACGAACACCTTCCTGCCCGCGATTTTAGCCACACCTTGGACCAACACCTTGCCGGGGTGCGCGGACATCACGGGGCCCCGCGCCGTCCGGCCGATGCCCGACATGCGCTGAAACGCTGCCTGGTAGATGCCGAGCGCCTGCGCCAGCGGGACGGAGAAGTAGTGGTGGGCTCCCGTGTCGCGCTCGACGAACATGTAGTACGGGACGCAACCCAGGCGCATCTGTTCCTTCCACATACGCACCCAAACCGTGGCAGCGTCGTTAACGTGGCGAATCAGCGGAGCCTGCGTGCGAATCACGGCACCGGTGCCGCGGATGCGCCGTACCGCCTCCCGCGCGATGGGTGTGGAGAGCTCCCGCCAGTGGCTGTAATGGGCCATCAGCGCCAGGTGCTTGCCGGCCTCCACGACACGGTCGAACAATCGCAGTAGCCCTTCGGCGTCCGCGTCGGTCACGAACCGGAACGGCCAGTACGCAGGCGACTTCGTGCCGATTCGGATCGTCTGAATGTGCTCGAAATCCGAACTGAGCAGTGGCTCGATATAGGCCCTCAGCCGCTCGCTGCTCATGATGAGCGGATCACCGCCTGTGAGCAGCACATCGGTGATTTCGGTCTGCCGGCGTAGGTATTTCAGGAAAGTGAATGCCTTGTCGGTGGCAAACTTGAGTGAGTCAGTGCGCACGAACTGGGGCCAGCGGAAGCAGTACGTGCAATACGCGTGACAAGTCTGTCCGGCCAACGGGAAGACAAGGGCTGTTTCGCGGTACTTGTGCTGCAGTCCGGGTACTGGCTGACCGTCGAGGTTGGGCACGTTGGCATCGGCCTGACCGGCCGGATGCGGATTCAGTCGCGACCGAATTGCGGCAACGATCCGGCCAATCTCGCCTCTGTCATGGTCCCGCACCGCCGCGGCGAGGCTGTCGAAATCCTCGGGCCTCAGCATGTCGCGGTGCGGAAACGTCAGACGGAACATCGGATCGTCGGGCACACGCGACCAGTCGATCAACTCCTCGACGACATAGTTGTTGGCTCTGAAGGGAAAGACGTGCGCGACGACGCGGATCGCGAATTGGGACTGCACGGGAAGCTTCGAAAGCTGCGGAAGGCTTCCGATGTCGCGGATCGAGTAGAGCTGCATTCTCCGCTGAGAGAAGCTCAAACCGTCTCCTTCCGGTGTTACGCGCTACGCAATCTCCTGTACGGGCGATTGTGGCACTCAGGATCGGTTCGCAGCTTCCTACACCTGTCCGGACACTCTGTTCACCAGCGTGACTGCCAACGTCCGGGCCGTGAGTGGTCTTGCGAGCGTTGCTCACCCGGGAACGCCTGCTTCTGCTTGCCGCCCTCCTGCCCCGCTCAACAGAGGTCTCCTGATCAGGAATAGCCTCGCTCGAGGAACGCGAGCAGCTCCTCCCGGCCGAGATGCCCGATGCCCAGCCTCTCCAGCGTCCGGCCCTCGGCGAAGTAGTCGCGGCCCATGACGGCGCCGACCACTTGAACCACGTGGTCGCACGTGGGCGTCGGAACCCCCACGGCCCGACCCAGCGAGCTCATCAGGACGAGCCCGTAAGGGACGTCCTCGGTGATGTAGCGGTGGTGGAACGTGTCGGGACCGCCCGGCGTGACCACCTTGTACGCCTCGAAGACCTCTCGGGCATCCTTCGAAAGGTCCTCCTCATTCCGGAACCTGCATGCCTCCAGGTACGGAATGCGCTCGCACCCGTATGCCTCGAGGACATCCATGCGCTCCCGGTCGAGGATGTCCACCACCGCCCAGGCGAAATCGGTGCTCAGCGCGTCCCTGTACATCCCGGGCACTTCGTCGGGATGGTACTTTGCGCAGTAGTCCATCATCGGTTTCATGGCGTACATGCCGACGGTGTGCACGGTCAGGTTCGGGTTGTGCAGGGCCGTCGCCACGATGTTCTCGCGGGTATCCCGATAGGTCTCGAAGAGCTCGGATGCGATGACCTGGCCCCGATCGGTGGCCTCGGCTGGAAGGTACGACAGGCAGTTTCGCACGTTCCTGAAGATCACCTTCACGCAGCCCGGCTCGTGAACGAACGCGTCGTGAGCGTTGGACTCGGCTTCAGAGAGCAGCGGGGGCTCCGGGCAGTGGCGGTGGAAATAGACGGATCCCATGTAACCGGGGGCCAGGATCAGCAGCTGATTCTCCCGAAGGTAGGGCGCGAGTCTCCTGGCCAGATCTTCGTGAAACTCGACGAGGACGAAGACCATGATGACGTCGGCGCCGACGATGGCCTCCTCCACATCCCGGGTGACGAGCGCCAGGGGCTGGAAGGTCCGCTCAGCCTCGTGCTCGAAGTCCGAGTACTTGGCGCTTCGGGTGTTGTCGATGCCCCACAGGCCTCCGTTCTTCCGCATGGTCTCGAAGTGAGCGTCGTGGCTGACTCCCCGAGAGGTCTTCAAGATCCTGACCTCGTGGCCGTTCTCCCCGGCCACGAACGCGTTGCCGCTTCCGGCGTTTCCCCCACCTACGATCGTGACGATCATCTGGTCCGCCTTCGAACTGGTTCAACAGGCTGTCGCCCGGGTCGTCCGGGAGGGCTCCCCCGAGCGGGGCCCGGCCGTACATGAGGAATATACCCCTTCCAGTCCGCCGAGCGCTTCGCTTTGCTCGCACGGCGGCTGGTGGGATGCGGCATTCCCGCCACAGTTGACGGAATCTGAATCTGGCCCACTCATTCCGGACAGGTGCAGCGCTTGACTTCGGGGCCATAATGTTATAGTATACTAGTACAATAGAGATCTAGGTCACTTAGTCACCTCGGGAAGGGGCGAAAGGCAGCAGCACGTGGGTTTTCACATCGACACCAAGAGCGGGGTTCCCTTCTACCGGCAGATCGTCGAGCAGGTGAAATTCGGCATCGCCCGGGGGGACCTGCAGC
>CAZRRU010000194.1:0-12097 GCA_964602635.1 uncultured Gemmatimonadota bacterium
GGCGGCCTTCCCCGGGCCATACAGGATCTTCGCTTCCTGGAACACCGCTACTGCATCGGTATCGCTGGGCATGTTCGCGCCCTCCGCGACGCCGATGCAGCCGTTGTCGACCAGGGTGCGCGCGTCCTCATTGTC
The DNA here is from genome assembly GCA_964602635.1 of uncultured Gemmatimonadota bacterium. Lineage (GTDB taxonomy): Bacteria > Gemmatimonadota > Gemmatimonadetes > Palauibacterales > Palauibacteraceae > Benthicola. The sequence continues at coordinate 136 of CAZRRU010000194.1, forward strand.
GAGCTCGTTCTGCGTGGCGCTCGGAAACGCCAGGTCGCAGGGAACGACCCACGGACGCTTGCCCGGCAGGTACTCGCAACCGAAGTGCTCGGCGTATTCACTGATTCGACCGCGGCGTACCTCCTTGAGCTCCTTGATCCACGCGAGCTTCTCGCGATCGATGCCGTCCGGGTCGTAGATCGTGCCACCGGAGTCCGAGGCTGTCACGGAAACCGCGTCGAGGTCCAGGAGCTTCTCGATCGTGTAGATGGCGACGTTGCCGGAGCCGGATACCGTGCACTTCTTGTCCTTCAGACCGTCGCCCCGGTGCTTCAACATATCTTGCATGAAGTAGACCGTGCCGTAGCCGGTGGCCTCGGTGCGGATCAGGCTTCCGCCGAACGCCAGCCCCTTGCCGGTCAGCACCCCTTCGAACTCGTTTCGCAGGCGCTTGTACTGCCCGAACAGGTAGCCGATCTCCCTGGCGCCGACGCCTATGTCACCGGCCGGGACGTCCGTGCGAGCGCCGATGTGACGGTACAGCTCGGTCATCATCGACTGGCAGAAGCGCATGACCTCGCGGTCACTCTTGCCTTTCGGATCGAAGTTGGCCCCGCCCTTGCCGCCGCCCATGGGAAGCGTGGTAAGGCTGTTCTTGAACACCTGCTCGAAGCCGAGGAACTTCAGGATGCTCTGGTTCACGCTGGGGTGGAACCGCAGTCCGCCCTTATACGGCCCGATCGAGTTGTTGAACTGCGCCCGCCAGGCCCGGTCGGCCCGCACGTTGCCCTCGTCATCTTCCCACGAGACGCGGAAGATGATGATGCGGTCCGGCTCGGTCAGCCGCTCGAGGATCTTCTCGGTTCGATAGTCCGGATAGTCGAAGGTGAACGGGATAACGCTGTGCGCGACTTCGCGCACCGCCTGATGGAACTCGGATTCGCCAGGGTTCCGCTTGATGACCTTGGCCATGAACCTCTCGAGTTCCTGTCGGATCTCATTGTTGGCGGGGCTGCTCATGCTCCGTGTTCCTTTCGTGGTAACCGATTGTTCAGCGGTCGGGCGCGTGCGTTGTCGGGCATTCCAGACCCTGCCCGATCAGGCTCCCGACACCCCGGGAAATGGCGGTTTCTGTATCAAGAATCGTGCTACGATGAAACGGGGAAAGGGACGTGCGAACACCGGTAGTCCGTGGTCCTGTCGGCGATCAGTCCACGTCCCGTTCCACCAGCCCGTGGATCAGACGCGAAGCCAGCTCGGCGGGCATCCCGAAATCGGTCGCGCGCCGGAAAGCGGCGCCCAGAATCTCCAGCTCACCGCCATCGAACCAGACGCCGCCGCATTCCGGACACCGGTCCACGATGACGTTCTGGATCACCTCCTTGCGCATCTCGGCTCCATCGTGGTGACACCGAAGGGTCTCCTCACGCGCCGCCTTGAGCTTGAGCTCGCAATCCATGCACGTGGGTACACCCTCGAACTCCATGCGGGTTCTGCGCTTACCGCATCTCACACACGTTTCGCCGATCGCCTCCACGCCCGCCTCGATGACGTGCCGGATCACCAGTTCGGAGAGGTCGGCGAGTGCCGTGAGCGGAACCGGACGCTCCACCGGCTCGTAGGACCGGTGAAAATAGCGCGCCGGATAGTATCGAATCCGCTCGCAGTCGAGATCGACGACCAGGTAGTCACCAGCCTCCGCGCCAACCGCTCCATGCATGGTCTGAACGACGGCCGGTTCCTTGAGCATTGCTCCGTACACGCGTTCGGCGCGGCTGTAGATCCGCCACTCCACGATGTGCCTCCAGGTCATCCAGCTCGATGGGATCACCGCCCAAGCACCACCGCCCATAGAGGTTATCGTGATCCTAACGGTGCTGCGCCGTCTTGTCACTGCCCGGTCGGCCCGCTGCGCCGGGACGGTGGACCGAAGGGCGCGCTTCGGGACTTCCTGTCCCGTCATAAAACGGCGGAAATGAGGGCCCAGACAGGTCTGATATCGCCCGACAAAACCTTCGCGGTCTGAATCTCGTAGGGGGATCGTACACGCACGGTTCGGGTCCTTAGCGGATCCGATCGCGACGAGGCCCACTACGGGAGGTCGATGTGACGGACGAGCGCAAGGAACCCGAGGAAAAGGCGCAGGCGGAAGTGGATGGCGTCGAAGTCGAGGTGGAAGTCGAGGCGGTCGAGGAACCAGCCGAAGAGGCGGCGGAAGAAACTGCCGAAGAGACGACCGAGAAAGCACGGGAAGAGTATTCGGTGTGCGGTGAAGACCTGCTGAGCCGGGTCAAGGAGCTGGTGCGGGAGGGCAACATCCGCCGCATCACCATCCGGTCCGACGAAGGCAACACGCTGATCGAGATCCCGCTGGCGATAGGGGTAGTCGGTGCGATGCTGCTTCCGGTATGGGCCGCCGTGGGAGCGATCGCGGCACTGGTGACGAACTGCACGATCGCGGTCGAGCGCCGGGAGGACTGACCTCCCGGCCTCGGAATTGGTCGGACTTCTGAGCGCTAGGGCGTCTCGAACGCGATCGGTAGCTCGGTCCACGCTGCCACCCGACGGTCACGGCTCATGGCCGGCTTGAATCGCATGACGGGCACGGTCGCGAGCACCGCCGCATCGAGATAGGGATCACCGCTCGATTCCGTAAGCAGGGAGTCGGCGGCGCGGCCGGTCTCGTCCACCCTTACTCGGACCACGACCTTCCCGTCATGGCGTACATTCGGACGGTATTCCATGAGCAGCCGCTCTGATACCTCATCCCAGTTCTGAAGCAGCGGAGGAATGTCGGAGGCCGTCAGCGCGTCGCGATCTTTCTCGACCAGCACCATCGTGAACCGGGGTGCGGCCGGGGCGGGAGGGTTCCCGAGCGGATCCGGCGACAGCCTGGCCACCTGGAGAACCTCGTCGTTCGAGTCCGGCTCGGATTCGGTCGAGCTAATTCGATTCGCGCGCGGAATACCGCCGGAGAAACCGGCGGCTTGTCCCTGCGCCCGGCACCGGCGGATTTCGCCGAGCACGGGATCGCCGTGCGGCAGGGCCAGAAGGTCGCGCCGATCCCGCTCCGTCGGACGGAAGCTGACGCAACTCATCTTGACGATGTGCAGAACTTCGTCTTCCGTGTAATCGCCCGTCGCCAGGATCCTAACGAGGTCGGCCTTCAGCAGAGGACCGCTGGCCTGGTCCGCGTCCTGACCGCCGACGGGGGATGCGACGAGGGCAAGAGACCAGACCAATAGGATCCCGCCCATCCTCGCGCGCTGGACAGTAACGATGCCGCTCATTTCAGCCACCTCCACCAGGCGTCCTCCGGCCCGCACCACACCCTTGCGATGCGAGGCCGTTGTTGCCGCTGTCGGAACCACAATCCGCAACGGCCGTACCCGGTCTGGGCCTTGCTCTGTAACCAATGTCATCGTTGGTACTTATGCGTATTTTCCACGCCCGGTTTCCCCTGGGGGCTGACGCGCCTATCGTGCAAAAAGGATCATTGGGCCGTGTTCGTGCAGTAGACGCGGCCTCCTCCGCTCCTCTGCTCCCTCGTTGACGGTGCAGGTGCGGGAACAGAGTTTCGACAGGTCAGGGTGAGCACCTTGCAGGTGCCGTCTCCGCATTCCAACCACCTGGAAGGGCGATCGGCTCGATATGCCGCGACCACCATTCTCTGCCGCCGCAATCGTCGCCCTGGTCGTGATCTGCGCGGGCACCTGGTCCTGTGACGCGGCCTCCCGATCGGGTGGCGATCCGGCCGTCGGCAGTCCGACCCCGGAGGTCACAGGCACGAACCTCCCGATCGTACCGGAGCCCGCGATCGGCTGGCGACCGGAGACGTATGCGGCGCGCTTCGTGAACACGGCCCCCCTGATCGATGGCTCTCTCGACGACCCGGTGTGGCAGTCGGCCGCGTGGACGACCGACTTCGTGGACATCCGGGGCGGCTCGGCGCCTGCCCCCCGGCATCGCACGCGAGCCCGTCTCCTGTGGGACGCCGAGTCGTTGTACATCGGGGCTGCGCTCGAGGAGCCGCACGTCTGGGGCACCCTGACCGAGCGCGACGCCGTGATCTATCACGACAACGACTTCGAGGTGTTCATCGACCCGGATGCCGACACCCACCTGTACTACGAGCTGGAGATCAACGCGCTGGGCACCGTGTGGGACCTGATGCTGGTCAAGCCGTACCGTGACGGGGGTCCGGCGATCGATGCCTGGGACATCAGGGGACTGCGAACGGCGGTGGCCGTGGACGGGACTCTGAACGACCCGTCAGACGTGGACCGGGGCTGGACGGTGGAGATCTCGATCCCGTGGGGCGTGCTCGCGGAGGCGGCGGGCGGTCCGGCACCGCCGAACCCGGGGGACCGGTGGCGCATCAACTTCTCGCGCGTCCAGTGGGCTTCCACGGCCGAGGAAGGTCGATACTCGAAGCTGACGGACCCCGACACCGGCGAGTTCCTGCCGGAGGACAACTGGGTGTGGTCTCCGCAGGGCCTGATCGCGATGCACTATCCGGAGATGTGGGGCATCGTGGAGTTCATCGGCTCGGATCACCCGACCGGGTCGGCCCTCGGGCTCACCGAGTCCGAGAAGGCGCTGTGGGCTCTCCGCCAGGTGTACTATAGGCAACGGCAGCGGGCCGGCGAGGACGGATCCTGGGCGCCCGACGCCGGCGAGCTGGGACTCGGCTCTCCACCCGTGGCCGGCCTGGCCTGGCCGCCCTCGATGGCGCCGACGCCCTCCGGGTTCGAGGCAACTCTCCGTCTGAGTGACGGCCGTACCGCGCATATACGCGAGGACGGTCTCGCCTGGCTCTCGGACTGACCGCATGCACTTCTCGGTCCTCGACTGGACCATCCTCGTCGCCGTCTACCTGGGCATGGTCGGCGGCGTGTTGCTGCTCAGGCCCTTCATGCGCAGCGTCGCGGACTTCCTGGCGGCGGGCCGCACGGCCGGCCGCTACCTGCTGTCCGTGTCCCAGGGGGTAGCCGCGCTCGGCGCTATAACGGTCGTCGGCTACCTGGAGCAGAACTTCGTCGCCGGGTTTTCTCTCACGTGGTGGGGATTCTCGCAGGCCATCGTGATACTGGTGCTCACGGTGAGCGGATTCGTGATCTACCGATTCCGGCAGACCCGTTCCCTCACCCTTCCGGAGTTCTTCGAGCGACGCTACAGCCGCCGCTTCCGGGTGTTCACCGGAATGCTCGCCTTCGCAGCGGGCCTCATCAACTTCGGGATCTTCCCGGCCGTGGGAGCCCGGTTCTTCATTCACTACATCGGGCTTCCCGACTCCCTCCAGCTGGGGGGATTCTCGGTCGGGACGTTTCCGCTCCTGATGGTCCTTCTCCTCGGAACCGCCATCTTCTTCGTGTTGAGCGGCGGGCAGGTCGCGGTGATCATCACCGACTTCGTGCAGGGCTTGTTCATGAACCTCGTGTTCATCACGGTCGTCGTCTTCCTTCTGCTGCACGTGGACTGGACCCACATCTTCGAGGCGCTCGCCATGGCCCCGCAGAATGCCTCCCTGATCAACCCGTACCGCACCAGCCAGGTGGCTGACTTCAACTTCTGGTATTTCCTCATCGGGACCATCGGGGTGGTGTACGTCGTGATGTCGTGGCAGGGAACGCAGGGCTACAACTCTTCGGCGCGGAGCGCGCACGAAGCGAAGATGGGTCAGGTACTGACCAACTGGCGCGAGAACCCGTGGAAGCTGTTCGTGCTGATCGTCCCGGTGATCGCGTATACGGTGCTGCATCACCCGGATTTCGCCGCGCAGGCCACGGCGGTGGACGGGTTGCTGGCGAGGGCTGAATCGGAGACGATCCGGAACCAGCTCCGCGGTCCGGCCGTCCTCGTGACTATGCTGCCCGCGGGGCTGTTGGGGGCGTTCGCCGCCGTGATGCTGACCGCCTTCGTGAGCACTCACGACACCTACCTGCACTCGTGGGGGAGCATCTTCATCCAGGACGTCATCATGCCGTTCCGGAAGGAGCCATTCACCCCGGAGCAACACATGCGGGCCCTGCGCTGGTCGATCGTCGGCGTCGCGGCCTTCATCTTCCTGTTCAGTCTTCTGTTCCAGCAGAGCCAGTATATATGGCTGTTCTTCGCCATCACCGGGGCGATATTCGCCGGCGGATCGGGCGCGGTCCTCATCGGGGGCCTGTATTGGAGACGCGGCACCACGGCGGCGGCGTGGGCCGCCATGATCACCGGATCGTCGATCGCGGTCGGTGGGATCATCATTCACCAGCTGGTAGACGACTTCCCGGTGAATGGACAGGAGTTCTGGGGGATCGCGATGGCCGCCTCCACGATCGTCTACGTCGCAGTGTCGCTGCTCGGACCACGGAGAGTGTTCGACCTGGACCCGCTCCTGCGCCGGGGGCGGTATGCGGTCGAGGGTGAGACGGAAATCGTCGAAGAGGCCCCGTCGCGTGGATTCAGGGTTCTCGGTATGGGACGCGAGTTCACGCGCGGCGATCGAATCCTGTACCTGGCAACCTACGCCTGGGTCGGCGGCTGGACGCTCCTGTTCATCGCCGGAACCGTGATCAATCTGACCCGTGACGTGGCGGATGCTGCGTGGGCCCGCTTCTGGGAGGGATACGTGTACCTCATGGTCGCCGTTTCGGGTATCGTCATCCTGTGGTTCGCGATCGGCGGGTTCCGGGACATCCGTGCGATGCTCGGACGTCTGTCCGTCATGCGAAGGGACGACCGGGACGATGGATGGGTGCGAAACCCGGAAGGAGAGTGAGGGAATGAGGCCGCTCGTAAGGAGCTCGGACAATCCGATTATCACGACCATGGACATCCCCCGGATGCCGCCTGACATCGTGGACCCGTCCTCGGTATTCAATCCGGGAGCCGTTCGGTGGGGCGATCGCTACATGCTGATGTTGCGGGTCCAGACGCGGGGCCGCCGCACACGACTGGTGATGGCGGAGAGCGACAATGGCCGCGAGTTCGCCGTATGGAATGAGCCCGTACGATTTCCGGGACTCGATGAGATCGGCGAGAAGATCTACCATGTCTACGATCCGCGACTGACGGCGATAGGCGACGAGTTCCTGGTCATGTTCGCGGCCGATACCGAGACGGGATGCAAACTGGGGACCGCCCGCACGGCGGACTTCAGGAGCTTCGAGCTGATCGGGCTCGGCGATCACCCCGACATCCGCAACGGGGCCATCTTTCCAATGCAGTTCGGCGACCGGTATCTGCGTCTCGATCGGCCGAATCGGGCGGCTGACACCGGCGAGCCGACCTCCGGCAACGAGATCGTCGTTTCCGAGTCCTTCGACCTCATCGATTGGCGACCGCTGGGGGTGGCCATGCGTGGTCGGCCGAGGTACTGGGACGAGCGGATCGGCGCCGGTCCTCCCCCCGTCCGCACGCGGCGCGGCTGGCTTCTGATGTATCATGGAATCGCGACTCACTTCGGCAGCGTCAACGTGTACCAAGCCGGCGTCGCCCTTCTGGACCTGGAGGACCCTGTTCGGTTGATCGGACGGAGCCGGGATAACCTGCTCGAGCCACGCAAGACGTACGAGCTGATAGGGCAGGTGCCCAACGTCGTGTTCCCAACGGGCATGATCGTGGACGAGTTCGACGCGGACGGGTTCGCCCGCGAGGAAAGCACGGTCAGGGTGTACTACGGTGCGGCTGATACCACGGTGTGCCTGGCCACCGGAACGATCGGGGACCTGCTGTCCGCGGCGACGGACGTCTGAGTTGCTGTGCGGTCCCGCTCAGCGGCAGGTGAGTCGCGCGAGCGCATCCTTCAGGCCATCGATGTGGAACGTGTACGTGTGGCTTCGTAACTGGAAGTCGCTGGCGTGGACCACGACCGTGCTCTCGTCCACCGCCCGGCTCAGGAACTCCTCGCGCACCTCGGGCGGCGCGACCGCGGCCATTCCGGAAGACCTGAGAATCCACGACTCCCGCGCCGGCTCCTCGTCACCGAACGAGTAGCGGACGGGAGTGCTGTCTTTGCGCCCGAGATAGGTCGCCGTGAGCACCATCTCGAGCCCGTCATCCGAGCAACGGAAGGTCAGCCCGCCCGCTCCCGACACGTAGTTCTCCTCGGCCAGAGTCGTGATCGAGCTCCGATCCGCGCCGGAGCTCGCCTCGGAACGGACGAACAGGTAGAAGTCACCGATCGACTCCTGGGCCCACGCCGCGGACCCCGGGCCGACCAGCATCCCAAGCGCCATCGCTATCGTCGCCGCCGCAAACCGCATTCGAACCGTCTCCCCGTTCAGGCTTCCCGGTCCCCGAGGCTCTTCCTCAGACCGGTGCGACCTCGCTGAACTTCTCGAATCTCTTGCGCGCCTTCTCTTCCAGAAAGTCACGGTGGTCCGGGTGGGCGATGTCGATCAGGGCGCGCGCCCGCTGCCGGAGGTTCTTGCCGTACAGGTTCGCCACGCCGTGTTCGGTGATCACGTAGTGCACGTGCGCCCTCGTGCTGACCACTCCGGCGCCCTCCTTGAGGAACGGAACGATCCTCGACTCGCCTCGACGGGTGGCCGACGGAAGGGCGATGATCGGCTTCCCGCGATCGGACAGCGCGGCGGCGCGGATGAAGTCCATCTGTCCACCCACGCCCGAGTACTGTCGCGTGCCGATCGAATCGGCGCACACCTGGCCCGTGAGGTCGACTTCGATCGCGCTGTTGATCGCCGTGACGCGTGGATTCCGCCGGATGACGGCGGTATCGTTCGTATAGGCGACGTCCAGCATCGCCACCTGCGGGTTGTCGTCCATGAAGTCGTACACGCGCCGCGTCCCCATCACGAAGGTGGCGACCACCTTCCCGGGGTGTGTACGCTTCCGTACGCCGTTGATCACTCCCGACTCTATCAGGTCGATGGCCCCATCCGAGAACATCTCGGTGTGGATCCCGAGGTTCTTGTGGTTGGAGAGCGCGGACAGAACGGCGTCGGGGATCGCCCCGATGCCCATCTGCAGCGTCGCCCCGTCTTCGATCAGCTCGGCGCAGAAGCGCCCGATCGCGTACTCGGCTTCCCCGAGCACCGGTCTGGGAACCTCCGGCAGAGGATCATCGACCTCGACGAAGTCGTCGATTTCGTTGACGTGAATCATGCTGTCGCCGTGCGTGCGCGGCATGTTCGGGTTCACCTGCGCAATCACGCGCTTCGCCGTCTGCACCGCCGCGCGGGAACAGTCCACCGATATGCCCAGCGAACAGAAGCCGTGCGTGTCCGGCATCGATGTGTGGATGAGCGCCACGTCGAGCGGGAGGATGTTCCGCCGGAACAGGTGCGGCGTCTCGCTGAGGAACACGGGTACGTAGCTCGCGTCACCCTTGTGAATCGCGTCGCGGACATTGGCCCCGACGAACAGCGCGTTGACACGGAAGCTGCCGATCATCTCCGGGGCGGCGTATGGAGCCGGGCCTTCGGTATGCAGGTGAACGATCTCGACGTCTCGCAGCTCGGGCGCCCGGTCGGTCATCGCTTCGATGAGCCGCCGCGGTGCCGCCGCGACACTGTGTATGAACACGCGGTTTCCGGATTCGATTACGGATACCGCTTCTTCGGCCGTGGAGCGTTTCATGTCGATGTCTCTCTTCGCTCTATCGTTTGGCGGGCAGTTCGCCGACGCCCGCTCCTCAACGCCTGTCCTGCAGATGGTCAATCATGTCCGCCGTCATCGAGGCCAGATCGTATTCCGGGCTCCAGCCCCACTCTGCCCGGGCCGCCTGGTCGTCGATCCGCCTCGGCCACGAGTCCGCGATCGCCTGGCGGACCGGATCCACCTCGTACTCGATCGTGAAGCCCGGGATGTGCTCGCGGATCGCCGCGGCCAGCGACTCGGGCGTCACCTGCATGGCCGTCATGTTGAAGGCGTTCCTGTGAACGAGGCGCTCGGGACTCACCTCCATCAACTCGATCGATCCGCGGATCGCATCGGGCATGTACATCATGTCGAGCTGCGTGTCCGGCCCGAGGAAGCACGTGTACCGCCCGCGGGCCACGGCCTCGTAGTAGATCTCGACCGCAAAATCGGTCGTGCCTCCCCCGGGCAGTGTGACGTACGAGATCAGCCCCGGGTATCGGACGCCGCGCGCGTCCACCCCGAAGCGGTGGTTGTAGTAGTCGCTCAGTAGCTCCCCCGCGACCTTGGTCACGCCGTACACCGTGTTCGGACGCTGGATCGTGTCCTGTGGGGTCGGGTCGGGAGGGGTGGAGGGCCCGAACGCCGCTATCGAGCTCGGCGTGAACACGGAGCAGCCCTCGCGCCGGGCCACCTCTAGGACGTTGTACAGCCCGCCCATGTTGACGGCCCACGCCTGCTGCGGAGCGTTCTCCCCGCGAGCCGAGAGTATGGCAGCCAGGTGATACACGCAGTCCGTTCCGTGACTGCGGACCACCTCCGCCACCGCATGCGGATTCGTCACGTCGAGGAGGCGGAATGGACCCGCCACCAGCGCATCGCCCGGCTCGCGAATGTCGGTCGCGAGGACGGCGTCATCGCCGTAGCGGTCACGAAGGGCCGCGACCATCTCGCTGCCCACCTGCCCCGCGGCTCCCGTCACCACGATTCGGTTCATTCAGGTTCTCTCGCTCGAGTCGCGCTGGCTCCGTACGGCTTCCCCGACCGGCAATTATCCGGCCACTGCCTCGGAACCTCGAGGGCCGCGCGCGACAAGGGAATGAACGGCCCGCCAGGTCCTTCGGGGCGGGTTTCAGGCCTCCCAATGTGGCCGGTGCCGGGGCTCCCTACAAGCGTCCGGTCATGCCGCTCATCCGCTGTTCGGCTGGCGGGTCAACATGGCCCATCCCGTGCCCGAGAGCCCATGTCCGTAAGAGACGCAGGGGCCGGAATAACGGAGGGCCCGCCGAAGCGGGCCCTCCTCCGAGGCTGCGGTAGGGCAGGTTTCCCGGCGCAGTGCGGCGCCAGGAGGAAGGTCTACGTGCGAGGGGATGCGTTCCCGATCGTTGGCTCCAGGTTCCGGGATTGCGGGCCTTTCGAGATCGCCCGCGCGCCGGCCGTCCCTCGCCGGAGGTGTGGCCGGTCGCGTTCAATACTGCATGCAGCGGTAGATCAAACAACGGCCTTATCGTGCCTTTCGCGATGGTACCAAAGTACCTTCCGTCGGTGGCGTGCCAATTGCGGGTTTGTCGGGCGTTGCCAGTGAGCCGAGGCTGCTCTCAGCGTCCGACGAAGCACCATAGACAGTCATGGTAAGGAAGGTACACGTGTCGACTCCGCCGAACGGCGATCACACCGGCCCGATGCGCATCGTGGTGGCGGTGGAGCTTCCGCTCATCCGGGTGGGAGTGCAGTCCTTGATCGATCTGCAGGATGACCTGGAGGTCGTGGGCACCATCGAGCGGATGGAGGACGTCCTGCCGGAGTGCGAGCGGCTCCGACCGGACCTGGTCATCCTGGACACCAATTTCCACAGGCAGAAGCTGACGTTGATCGACGAGATTCACGCTACCGTTCCCGGGTCGGGCGTTCTCGTGCTCGTGAATCACTCCGACGAGGAGTGCGTGATCCGTTCCATGCTCTCTGACACTCAGGGCGTGAAGCTGTCCGGCGCGGCCCTGGACCAGCTCAACGAGTGCTGCCTGCTGGCCCTGCGATCGTCTGCGCGAGGATGCGTCCCGAAGACTTCGGGCGAAGATCGGCTGCTCAGCGCGATTCGTACGGTCGCGTCGGGTGAGATCGCGGCCGGGCCGTGGCTGGACGCCATCGTCCAGGCGCGCGCGACGGAGGCCCCTTCATTCAGTCAGGATGGCCCGAACCGGATCTCCGCGCGTGAGCTCGAGATCATCACGCTCGTGGCGCGGGGCCTCGAGAACAAGGAGATCGCCCAGCACCTGGGGATCCGCGAGCAGACCGTGAAGAACCACCTCGGCCGGGTGATGCGCAAAGTCGGAGTGCGGAATCGGCAGGAGCTGGCGCTGTTCGCGGTGAAGCAGCACCTGGTGCCCGTGGCGAC
>CAZRRU010000195.1:0-4322 GCA_964602635.1 uncultured Gemmatimonadota bacterium
ATCGCTTCGATGATCCGGCTCGAATCGGCGGCGGTCACCCGGGCGTTCCCGAGCAGGTCGCCCTCTGGCGTCACAAGATGGGCCGCAATCACGTAGGAGCCGCCACCGGACAGGATCTCGCCTCCGACGACGGCTGCCAGACCTTCGCGCTCCGCGATCTCCCGTGCCGTCTCCTCGTCCAGGCGGGTGCCCCTCTCGAGCTGCATCCGGGCGAGCGCGCCCTCCACGGTGCGCGGACTCACGAGCCGCACGATGTCGGATTGAGAGAGATCGACCCGGAGCGCCTCGGAGGCGATCCGGCCCATCATCTGATCTTCGGCCTCGAAATCAGCCACCAGGATCTCGGACCGCTCATCGATCAGGCCCTTGGCCACGAGCGACCCCACGGGTCCGATGCCCCGGTTCCGCATGAACATGAAGCCTGTGGTCACGACCGCGAGGAGTACAAACGCTGCAGCGCCCCCGAGCAGGGCCCGCCGCCAGGTGAAGATGTGGTGCACCTCCAGGTCGTCCGCGTCTGTCTCGGATGGGCCGTCAGCAGCCGGTACCGGGTCCCGCGAGGTCATCGGTGCCTCGCCACCGGACGCCTGCCCGGCCTGCCTCGTAAACCGCGCCTGGATGGCCGCCGTACCCAGCATGATCGGCAGCCCGATCAACAGGAGAACCACGGCGAACGGGAAGACCCAGTCCGGGAGGCCCATGTTGTCCTTGAGGACGTCCACGACCTCCAGAACGCCCCAAGAGGCGCCAAGATACAGGACAAGTACCTGCCACACGGAACGCCCGCCGAAATCGCCAATCACCCGCCCCATCCCCTTCTTCTCACCCATCAGCCGCGCTCCCTCACGATCTCCTGAAGGCGGTCGCGGGCTGCCGCCACACGGGGCTGAAGCTCAGGATCCGCATCATTCCACAAGTCGACGAACTGGGCGTAGTGGAGCGCCGCGTTCTCCGTGTCTCCCTTGTCGTCGTACAGGTGACCCAGGCTCTCGTGCACGGGGGCGAGCCGGAACGCATCGTTTCCGAGATTGAAGTTCGCCGGAGTGTCCAGGTACTCGCGGTAGCGGACGATCGCAGAGTCGGGCTGTCCCACCGCTTCGAACAACAGAGCGAAGTTGATCGACCGGCACTTGGGACATGCGTCCGCGGGTTGCTCCCGCATTTCCACGATGGCGCGCTCGGGATCGCCTTCTGCCCAGGCGATCCATGCCCGCAGCTCGTGCTCGTAGCGTCGCTCGATCTCCAGATAGCGTGCGCTTACCTCTGCATCGCGTGCGTCTACGTAGCTCCGGGCGAGTTGAGGGTCGCCGGCCTGCGCGGCGATACTGGCGGCCCACATCCAGGGCCGATCAAGCACCGGGATCTGTTCCGGCGGGTGATTGGCCAGGGCCTGCCGCAACTGCTGGTGAGCCGCCGCGGTGTCCCCGACGACGCTCAGCAGTACACCCGCCCTGGCCAGCTCTCTGGCGAGCGTGGCTCGGGCCTCTCCCCCTCTCGCATCCAGGGCGCTCGCTTCCGCGAGCAACGAGTCGGCCGTCCGCAGGCGACCGTGCAGAAGCTCCAGCAGGCCAAGTGACCGTTTCGAGATCCTGACGAGGCCGGTCTGCGACGCGTTCTCGTCGGCCATCGCCTCGAATCTGAGCCGAGCCTCTTCCTCATCCCCACGCTGGTAGGCGAACAGGGCCCGCCATCTCTCGTAGAAGACGCTTCCCGGCATTTCGTCCAGCACCGCGTATGCCGAGTCCGCCTTCTCGATCTCACCCAGATTGGCCCAGGCGGCTCCCACGTTTCCGACATACATCGTCGCGGAGGAGTCGGCCTCCCGCGCCCGTCGGTAGAACTCCCCGGCTCGCGCGAAGTCGCCCTGCTGCCAGTAGTTGAATCCGATGTTGTTCAGGGCCTGTGCGTCCTGGGAGTCCAGGCGAAGCATGGCCTCGTAGGCCTGGATGGTCCGGGATCGATCGTCCAGCACGTCCTGGGCGTAGGCCGCTTCCACGAGGTACCGCTCCCGTTCCGTCAAACGGTCGCGATGCCGGTACGCGCTTTCAAGGGCTCCAACCTGGCGGTCCCAGCTCCCCCTGGTGTTGGACAGGATCGTCGCCATGTCGCGGTACGCCAGCGCGAATGCCGTGTCGATGACGACGGCTTCCTCCAGCAGTGCGATGGCCGCCTCGGGATTCCCTTCCCGGTGGCGAGCGTCCTCGGCCTGCGTGTATTTCTTCAACGCTTCCAGGGAGGCAGTCGTAACGTGAGCGAGCGACGGCGTTTCTCGAAGGGACGTGTAGGACTCGCCGATCTGTTCCCTCAGCTTCGAGGATGTCTCATCGATCGCATCCAGCAGGCCGTTCTGGTCGCGAGCGGACGCTCGTGCCGAAGCGAGCACGGCCCCGTCCGTTGACGACACGAGCCGAGCCGTGAGGACGTAGCCGTCTCCGAGCGGTGCGACCTCGCCGCCCACGATCGCGGGAAATCCGTCTCGCAGAGCAAGCTCCCTCGCCGTGTCCTCGGTGAGCTCGGTATCCGGTTCCAGGCCCATGCGTGACAGGGCATCGGCGATCGAGTCCGGCTCGACCAGGTGGACGATCGTCGATTGCGTGAGATCAGCGCGGAACGACTCCGTCACCGTACGAGCGAGTACCGGATCCCCGGAGTCGAACTCAGCAAGCACGATTCGGGAACGCTCCTCGAGCACGCCTTTCGCCACTAGCGAGCCCACCGGGCCGATCCCCCGGTTCCGCATGAACATGAAACCGGTCGTGACGGCGGCCAGAAGGACCAGTGCCGCCGCGCCGCCGAGGAGCGCATTGCGCCATGTGAACAGGCCGTGTGGAGAGAGGTCACCTGTCGAGGTGGCCGGAGACGACTCCGTGACCTCGCCTTCTGGGCGTACGGGCCGTGCCTGCAGGACCGCCGTGGTAAGCATGACCGGAAGTCCGATCACGAGCAGCACCAGGGCAAACGGGAACACCCAGTCCGGGAGCCCCATGTTCTGCTTCACCACGTCCACTACCTGGAGCACCACCCAGGATGCACCGATATATACGGCGAGTACCTGCCAGAACGAGCGCAGTCTCCCGTCGCGAGACGACCTGTTGGGTCCCGTCATTCGTGTCTTGCGTTCTCCGATAAGGGGGCGCAGCCGGCCCCAATGTGTCCAAATGCCCGTCATATGGGCAAGGATACGCGGATTCCCGGTGGGAACGAGGTGGGGTCGCGGGCCAGTCCGAAAGAAGCCTGTGGTCCGACCTGTCGTCAGTCTTCCTCGCCTTTCGCCAGCTCCTCATGGAACGCGACGCTCTCCAGAAGTCGGGTCTGCCCTGACTCGAGGGCATCCAGTCGCGCGGCCAGCTTCTGTATCTCGGGCCCTCTGTTCTCGGCTTCCAGTCTGCGGATCGCGGTCCATTCCTCGAGGAAGGTTCCCAGCTTTTTCGAGACTGGCCGAAGGAGGATCACCCCGCCGATGATGCTGGCGATGACGATCCAGAACAGCACGGTGACGATGAGCAGAATTGGATCCACGGCAGTAGCTCCGTTGTATCGAGTCCGCGGCCACAGGCAATGTACGACCGCTGGTCTGACCGTACGTACGGCCGGCTTCGTCCGGCGGTTTCTCCATTGCCGGCACTCCGGGTGTTCAGCACCTTCCCGCTTGCTCGTTCCCGGCGACGACAGGGCGGATCACCAGGCAGAAGGAACTTCGATGGTCGAAAGCAGGCCCTTCGGCATCACGGCGGATGGGGACCCGGTAAGCCTCATAACTCTGCGCAGCCCGAGCGGCCTGGAGCTCGACGTGACCACGTACGGTGGCATCGTGACGCGCCTCCTGGCGCCGGACCGCGATGGTCAACTGGCCGACGTCGTCCTGGGTCACGACAGGCTGGAGCCCTACCTGGCCGGTACGCCCTACTTCGGAGCGATCGTGGGCCGGTACGGCAACCGGATCGCCCGCGGACGTTTCACGCTGGACGGGACGGAATACGTGCTCGCCGTCAACGACGGCACGCACCATCTGCACGGTGGAGAGTGCGGATTCGACAAGGTGGTATGGGAAGCGGATCCCGTTTCGAACGGAGCTGGGGCCGGGCCCGAGGCAGGGGTGGTGCTCAACTTCGTGTCGCCGGACGGCGACGAGGACTACCCCGGCGAGCTGTCGGCACGGGTCACCTACGCACTGACGGCAGACGCAGCGCTTCGTATCGAATACGAGGCCAGGACGGACGCGCCTACCGTCGTCAACCTGATGCACCATGGATACTGGAACCTGGCGGGCCACGAGACGGGCGAGGTCCTGGACCACGAGCTCTCGATCGAGGCGAGCCGGT
>CAZRRU010000196.1:0-6626 GCA_964602635.1 uncultured Gemmatimonadota bacterium
GAGCGCCCGCCGGCACCTGGAGGGCAGCTTGGAACGTCTGCGCACGGACTACCTGGACGTGTGGCAGCTTCACAGCACCAAGAGCGTGCAGGACGTGGACCATGCGTTCCGCTCCGGTGGGGCCATGGAGTACATCATGCGGGCGAAGGAGGAAGGCCTGGTGCGCTTCGTCGGCGTGACCGGCCACGTCACCCCCGCGGCGCACCGCCGAGCCCTCGAATACTGGGATGACGGCTGGCAGTTCGACACCTTCCAATTCCCGGTCAATCAGATCGACTACCACCAGCGGAGCTTCCAACGGAAGGTCCTCGTAGATATCGTGGCCAGGGACATCGGCTTGATCGCCATGAAGACATCGGCGGACGGGCGACTGCTCCGCGAAGGGATTTGCACCATCGAGGAAACCCTGGGTTACGTGTGGTCGCTGCCGGTAGACGTCGCGGTCGTGGGGATGGAGCGGCCGGAGCTGGTGCGCCAGAATGCTGCCCTTGCACGAGCTTTTGAGCCGATGAGTCCAGCGGACCTGAAGGTCCTGCGCGACCGCATCGAGCCGCGAGCCGATCTCGCGCTGGAATGGTACAAGACATGAACGACCGACGGGCGGTTCGCTCCTGGATCTCGTACGATTGGGCCATATCCGCATTCAACACACTCGTCGGTACGTTCATCTACAACACCTACTTCATGCGCTCGTTCGCTCCGAACGAGGACGTCGGTACCGCCCTGTGGGCGCGCGGCGTCATAGCCAGCGCCATTCTCATCGCTCTTCTGTCTCCCATTCTGGGAGCCGTGGCCGACAAGAGCGGCCGTCGGCGCAGGTACCTGATCGTGATGACGCTGGCCTGCGCCTTCTTCACGGTCATGCTCACCTTCGTCACACCCGGCGAAAGTCACGCGGTCCTCAAGGCGCTCACCATCTACGTGATCGCCAACGTGGCCTTCGAGATGGCGACGGTGCTGTACAACTCGTTCCTTCCGGACCTGGTGACCGACGACCGGATCGGCCGTGTTTCCGGCTACGGGTGGGGGATCGGCTATATCGGCGGCCTGGTGGTGATGGCCCTCGCGCTGTTTCTCTTCGTCGAGGAGTCGACGCGCCTCAGCTTCCTTCCGACGGCCGACAACTTCAACGTGCGCGCCACCAACATTCTCGTCGCGTTGTGGATCGTGGTGTTCAGCATCCCGATGTTCCTGTTCGTAAAGGACACACAGGCGAAGAGCGCGAAGGTGGACCT
This sequence comes from uncultured Gemmatimonadota bacterium, assembly GCA_964602635.1. Lineage (GTDB taxonomy): Bacteria > Gemmatimonadota > Gemmatimonadetes > Palauibacterales > Palauibacteraceae > Benthicola. Next base: position 1,236 of record CAZRRU010000196.1, read on the forward strand.
CGGGGGCGCCTTCCGGGAACTGCGCCAGACGTTTGCCGAGGTGAAGCGCTACCGGGAGATCGTGAAGTTCCTGGTCGCTCGCCTGGTCTACAACGACGGACTGGTCACGGTCTTCGTCTTTGGGGCGCTGTATGCGGCGGGCACCTTCGGATTCGACCAGGGCGAGGTACTCGTATTCGGGATCGTCCTCAACGTCGTCGCAGGCCTCGGGGCCCTGGGCTTCGGCTTCGTGGATGACAGACTGGGCGGCAAGAACACGCTTCTGATCACGCTCGTCGGCCTGTCGGCTGCCACCGCGCTGGCCGTCGCGGCGCCGAACCGTGCCTGGTTCTGGGTCGCCGGTGTCCTGATCGGGATCTTCGTGGGTCCCAATCAGTCGGCGAGTCGGTCGCTCATGGGTCGATTCGTTCCCGAAAAGCACAAGGGTGAGTTCTTCGGGTTCTTCGCATTTTCAGGCAAGGTCACCTCGTTCATGGGCCCGATGCTTCTCGCCGCGCTGGTGATCCCGTTCGGACAGCGGGTGGCGGTAGCCAGCCTGCTGGTCTTCTTCATCGTGGGCGGGCTGATCCTGATGACCGTGGACGAGAGGGCGGGAATCGAAGCGGCGAGGGCCGCTGACGCAGATTTCAACTGACGGTTACATTAGAGCCGACCACCGCGACGTCGCGCCAGGTCGACGTGCGGACCGGCCCATCGAAGGGAGTCACACAATGGCCGAGCGCAGCATCTTTGATCGAATGAAGGGCGCCGCGATGCTGGACGTCGCGACGTACGAAGAGGTCGAGCACGATGAGAGCCTCACGACGCAGGCTGCGATCGTCGTTCTGATCGCTGCGCTGGCACGTGGGATCGGCGGGTTCAACGACGGAGAGAACGGTATCATCGTCGGGGTGGTTGCCGCCCTGTTCAGCTGGCTGGTGTGGGCCGGAGTCACCTACCTGATCGGTGACAAGCTGCTCAAGGGAACCGCCACGTGGGGCGAACTGCTCCGGACCCTGGGCTACGCTCAGGCGCCGGCCGTGTTGCTGGTCCTGGGCATCGTTCCTCTTCCCCTGTTCGGAGGCCTGCTCGCGGCGATCGTCGGCATCTGGCTCCTGGTCACGGGAATCGTGGCGATCCGGCAGGCCCTCGACTTCGATACGGGCAAGGCCATTTTGACGGCGTTTCTCGGGTGGCTCGTGGCCGTGGCGATCCCGGCCATCGTGATCGGGGGCGCACTGATCAACTGGTAGGCTGAAGCGTGCCTCCGGCGCGTTGCGGCGCGCCGGAGGGCCCGTATCTTGGCTGTTCTCGCCGCCGCGATGCATGTGCGCCGGCTCCACCGGGTGGTCGGGAGGAGGCTCGAGATCCCCATGCGCGCGTCCGTCGCCAGCTGCTCACTCGTCCTCTTCACAGCGGCGTGGCTCCTGCCGGCCACACCCGCGGCGGCCCAGGAGTGGCCTTCCACTCGGCCGGAACGGTCGGACTTCCTGGAGACTTCCCGGTACGACGACGTCATCGGGTTCCTGGCCGACCTCGAGGGCCGGCACCCGAGGCTCAGGTTCACCACGTTCGGATATTCCGAGGAAGGACGTGCCCTTCCACTGGCGGTGTTCGGCGACCTGTCCGATGCGTCCGCGGCTTCCGTGCGGTCGTCTGGCGCCACGCGAGTCCTGGTATTCGCGAACATCCACGCCGGCGAAGTCGCGGGGAAGGAAGCCGCGCAGGTCCTGGTCCGCGGGCTTGCCCGGGGCATTCGTGACCGGTGGACCGACTCGCTGGTCATCCTGGTGGCCCCGATCTACAACGCGGATGGAAACGAGCGATTCGGCCTCCGCAACCGGCCGCGGCAGCACGGCCCGCTGGCCGGGATGGGTCAGCGTCAGAACGCGCGGGAGCTGGATCTCAACCGTGACAATGCGAAACTGGAGTCCGCAGAGGCCCGCGCATTGTCTCACCTGGTGCAGGAATACGATCCGCACGTTGCCGTGGACCTTCACACCACGAACGGTACATTCCACGCATATCATCTCACGTACTCTCCGCCGCTTCACCCGTCCACGGATGCGGGGATTACGGAACTGCTCCGGGAAGAGTGGCTTCCGGCAGTTAGCGAGGGCGTTCGGGAGCGGTACGGCTGGGAGATGTTCTACTACGGGAACGTTCCCGGGACCTTCGGAATGCAGGGCGAGAGGGGTTGGTACACGTTCGACCACCGGCCGCGCTTCACCACCAATTACCTGGGTCTGCGCAACCGGTTCGGGATTCTCAGCGAGGTCTACTCCTACGCGACCTTCGAGGACCGGATCCTCGCGCACGAGCGATTCGTCGAGGCGGTGATCGACTTCGCGTTCGCCAATGCGACCCGGATTCGGTCGGCCGTGGAGGCAGCCGATGCGGCACCGGCCTCCGGCATGGAGATCGCCCTTCGTGCAGAGATGGTGCGCGGCGACACCATCGAAGTGCTCATGGGCGCGGTGGACGAGGAGCAGAACCCATATACCGGCGCTCTCATCTACCGGCGGCGCGACGAGCAAACCGTCGAGAGAATGCCTGACTACGGGACGTTTCGGGCCACGGAGACGGTGAGCGCTCCGGCGGCCTACCTGATCCCCGCGGACCTGCTCCGGGTGATCGAGCGCCTGCATGCCCACGGCATCAAGACGGCGCGCCTGGACGCGGATGCCAATCTCGCGGTGTCAGCGTTCCACGTCGATTCCACCCGAACGTCCGAGCGAAAGTACCAGGGGCACGCTCCGCGAGAGCTGTGGGGAGAGTGGCGAGAGGAGCGCGGCGAGTTCGCCGCCAGCACGGTCGTCGTACCGGTTCGTCAGGCCCTGGGGCGATTGATCGTGGTTCTGCTGGAGCCCCGCTCGGACGACGGCTTCCTCACCTGGAACCTGCTGGACGCGGCCATGGAAGCGAGCGGGAGCTATCCGATCGCACGGGTGTCCGAGCTTCCGACGGCGGTGTGTCAGGAGTGCGCACGGTTCCGGTGACAGGTCTCGTCGGCCTGCCTCGGCCCTCGCGGCCCGCGAGGCGATGGGGTGATCATCGGAGGGGCGAGCGACTGAGCCTTGGGGCGGGGAACCGCTCCCACTAGCGCGCCCAGACCTTCGTGTCCGGTCGAAAAGCCACCCACGCGAACCAGAATTGATTCCCGTGCGGAATCGGAGTCAGGCGTTCGCCCTCCAGCGGGCCCGCGATGGCCTCGCCCGCCAGGTTCCAGGTCGAGCCCGTCTCCGCATCGTGGAACCGGCCGTCCCGTCGCTCGAACGTGAGCACCCGCTCGCCCACCCGTCGGTCGAACATGGCGCTCTGTCCGATATCCCGGCCGGAGGCGACCGAGCGCTTGTCTACGGCGCTCGCGGCACCTTTCTCCCACAGGACCACGAAATCGGTGCCGAAGAAGCTGGCGTTCACGACGCCCCGGTCGGCCAGAGCCTCAAAGCCCACCGCCCACCCGTCTTCCACGTCCAGGGCCGCCACGCGCTCCATGGCAGGCAAGTCTCCCGGGATTTTGCCGGAGAAGAACCCCCCGTAAGGTCCCCGCCTCGAGTCATAGCCCTGGTACGGGTTCTGTCCGTACCGGCCCGACGTCTCGTACTCGGGAAAGCCGGTGTTGCGGGAAAGAACCCGGACATCAGGGTAGAGCTCGCGGGCCGTCGCCCACCCATGTGTGTTCGCCGGCACGGGCTGAAGCCGCTCGCCCGTCAGCTCGCCCACGATCCCCTCTCCGACGGCCTGCTGCCACCACGACTCGGTCTGCCGGTCGTACATCACGAGATCCGACATCCGGAGCCGACCGCTGGTCCCGAAGTCCAGCACCCGTCCGCCGAGCCGGCGTTCGAACACCAGGGCCGTATTGCACAACGGACAGTAGGTCACGGTCACCGGCAGGCCGCCGACCTCATCGTTCACGATCTCATGCCAGATCAGGATGCCGAGGGGGTAGGCCTTGACCTCGCTGCCGATTTGGACCACCAGGACCGGGTGGCGATCGTCGAGCCAGCGGCCGGCTTCCTCCGCGGATTCGAAGCTCGGACTGTCGATCGGCGGAATACCGTCTCTCCGCAGACCCCCGGAGACGATCTCCGACAGGAACACCGAGTGCCAGCTGAAGTCTGTGCGCCACTCCTCACCGCCGGTGAGGCGACGTACCTCCGCGTCCGTGGACTGCGCGAGGGCAGCCACGGGAGCGAGTCCGATCAGCGCTGCTGCCGGGAACCACCACCTTGTTATCTTCAACCAGCGCTCCATTCATTCTTTGCTCCGCCCGATCTCACTAACGGGGGAACGCACCTTGGGGGCACGGCGTTCCTTGCCACACGGTCATCCGTGTATCACGATTCGAGCTTCGATCGACTTCTACGGAGGAATTGCGGATGCCGGTGCACCCGAATCACTCGAAGGACGGCCCCTGGATCGAGCGCATCGGCCCGGACGACGCGGAAGGGAAGCTCGCCGAGGCCTACCAGCGAATCAGCCGCGGCCGGCCGCTCGACCACATCCTCGAAATTCACACACTGCACCCGCAGTCACTGGTCGATCACTACGCGCTCTACCGGACCAGCATGTTCGGTCCCTCGCCCCTCACGCGGGCGGAACGTGAATCGATCGCCGTCGTCGTCTCCGCGGCCAACGACTGCTACTACTGAGTGCAGCATCACGGGGCGGGGCTCCGTAGACTCAGGCAGGAGGAGGACTTCATCCAGGGGCTGGTGACCGACTGGCGATCGGCAGCCGACGGCGACGAGCGGCTGGCAGCGATACTCGCCTACGCTGAAGGCCTGACGCTGGAGCCGGCCTCGGTCGAGCAATCGCACATCGAGCGAATGCGGAAAGCCGGCCTCAGCGATGAGGCGATCCTGCACGCGTGCGAGGTCACGGCCTACTTCAACTACGTGAATCGAATGGCCGACGGCCTCGCGGTGCAGCTCGAGGACGACTGGGACCAGCCGATTCTCCGCATGCCTGTCGAGACTGCGGGCCGCAGGGGAGAGTAGGGCCAGCCGATCTTGTGCCTTCCAATAGATCCGGTAGCTTGAAACGCCTTTCGGCCGGCGCCCAAACGGGTGTGCGAACGGCCAACTAACCCAGCGGTCTGGACGTGAGCTTGAGCGACGAGAGAAGAGCGGGGGACTATCTCCACGCGGACGGATACAACTCCGGATTGGCCGAGGAGTTGTACGAGAAGTCCCTCCGTGAGCGGGGCGTCGTTCCGCCGTCGCTGGCCGACCTGATCGAAAGTGCGAATGCGGCGGCCCACACAGCCATCCCGCTGGAGGACACTCGTCCGCCAGCCAGGCGAGCCACGGACGTCGTCCGTGCCTCGGTCCTGCCGGAGCAGCTTCGGATTGCGGCGGCCGCCGGATCGCTCGTGGAGGCCCTGCGCTCCCGGGGGCACCTCAT
>CAZRRU010000197.1:0-7962 GCA_964602635.1 uncultured Gemmatimonadota bacterium
CAACGGAGAAGTCTGCCGGAAGTCGCGCGGCCGGTTGCTCCAGCCGCGCTCTCACCTGAGCAGGTATTGGGGTCCACGCCGGCCCGTCGCCCACGGTGGACACCTGGTCGATCAGGTCATCGAGCAGCTCGTGGCCGAGCCGTCGGACCTGGGACCAGTCATCTGGATCCAGGGTGGAGTCGTGAGGGTCACCTTCCGGAGTCACGCCCGGCTCAGTTGTACGGGCAGCAGCCGGAAGTTCCGCAGGCCGGGGCGGAATCAGACCCCGTCGAGCCGCCGGTCATCGGGACCGGGGCACTCATCAACTTGCGCAGGGGAGCGTCGGCCGGAGTGTCGCCCGGCTCGATCCCTGCCACCTCGCACAACTCACCCCACGTCTTCACGGATTCGGACATGCCGTGCCGCACCTCGACGGTGCGGTCGTTGGCCTCACAGTAGTAGTCGTACAGCGCCATGTTCAGTTCTCCTTCGTATCTCGTGCAGCGGGCCGGAATCAGCCGGCCCGCGTGTGTCTCATCATTATTATACGCTGCGGGTTCCCGTTCGCGAGAACCCGTTCAACAGCCGCCGACTTCTCTCTACCTGCCTGCAGCGGTGTCGCTCAGTCGATGCGCGTGTGCCGGACGGCGTACACGTAGGTGCGCGAGAGCGCCCACTCGGCAAAGACCTGTACTTCCCGGTTCACCCACATGGCAGCGGTGTCCCAGGCACGGGCCCATGCCAGAAACAGGGGCCGGAATACGGCCAGGCTGAACAGAAAGCCCAGGGTTACTACGAAGAGGATGGGGATCGCCCACGCGGCGACGATCAGCGGGATGCCTATGAGCTGGAGCATGCCTACCTCCTTGGGCGGGTCATCCCTGTGGAGTTCCCTACCCCGGAGGTGCGCGATCGATTCGCCGAGCCCCTCCGGGTGGGTGTTGATCAGCGATCGCCCCCGAACCGCTCCACGACGTCCGGCTCGAGGGCTTCGGGGTGCACCATGTAGGCCAGCACCCGCATGGCCATCCAGTCTCCGCGCATCCACACGTAGCCGCGTCGGCCGGAGCCCTGGCCATGCGAGTTCTTGATCAGGTACCAGTCTTCGCCGTCCACGATCCGGTGGTCCACCGCGAGGACCAGGTGGTCGTCCGTGGTCCGTCCCTCGGCGAAGTCGAGCTGCCGAGACTCCTGGCCGATCGCGCCGTCGGTGACCAGGTCCGGGTGGACGACCGCGATTCCGGCTCCGTTCCACGAGGCGCCCTTGTCGCCCCAGTCCGTGTCGATCACGACCGGGTAGCCCGCGTCGAGCGCCTGGTTGATCGTCCCGATCCACTCATCCAGGGGGACGTTGAAGTACCCGTCGTAGTCCCACCAGTTGTCCGGGACGTCGAGCTCTCCGCGCTCGTAGAACGGGAAGTCGGTGTAGGAGGTGATCTCCCAGTACGCGTCAGGGTCCAGCGCCAGGTAAACCGTCGCGTACTCCACCGGCGTCATGGTCTGGCCCGCTACCGTGATCGTCTCCGGCGGCGGCGCGAGGTGGCGGTCCAGGACCTCGCGGATCTCGGCAATCACGACGCCCTCCGACCAATCGCCGCTCTCTTCGTGGGCCTTCAGCACCGCGTTCAGCTCGGTGCGCATGGCGCCGTAGTCCTCGACCACCGCGAAGTCGGACTCGGGAACGATGCCGTACTCCTCGACCAGCCACGTCACGTCGTGGCTCAGGCCGCCATCCGTAAACCGGGCTTCCTCTCCCTGCCGCCTCGCGTACTCGCGGGCCTTCTCCACGTACGCCCAGTAGACCACGTAGTACTCGGACAGGTCGAGCTCCTGTTTCGCCTCCTTCAGGGCCGCCACGACATCGTCGTTGGTCCGCAGGACCTCGGACTCGAGGAACGCCACGGTCGAGAAGCTCCAGCAGCTACCGCCTTTCTGCTTCTTTATCGACGTGTGCTCGATGTCGGCGCCAAGCCAGTTCGGCGCCTGGATGTCGTCGAAGAACGCCTCCCGCTCCGCCTCAGAAGTCTCCGACTGAGCGGTGAGGAGGGAAGGCGTGGCCAGAATCGCGACCGCGGCGGCCGCGAGGAATCGCTCTTGGATATGCATGGATCCGCTCCCGCTGACTGGACTTCGCGCCACCGGAACGAGGCGCCGTAACCCCTCATGCAGGAGCAAGAGTCGTGCGGGCGGCGCCGAGCCGCCGCGTGTCCCGTGGGCACCCGAAGCGAAACGCTTGCAGTCGGTTGTCCGTAAACGGTTTGCGAGCCGACGGCGGGCGAATTCGTGAGCGGTAGGTGGGGCGTCGCGCCAAGAGTCACCGGACCGCCACGGCGTCATGTTGTCGGTTGGCGGCGGCCCGGGGCGTGACAGGGTGTCACATCGACGTTTACGCGAGATCGGTCCTACTCGGAGTCGTCGAGCCTGATTCTGGTGCGCGAGTCCGAGGTCACGATCTCGATCTCGCGTCCGGGCTCGATCACGTTCACGACCACCGACCCCGTCCCCCTGACCTCCACGCTGACTTCGCCGACGAGGCCCGAATACCGGAGCTTGTGGGTCCCGGACCCGTAAGGACGAGCTCGAGTGTACGCCGTCGGCGTAGCGTCAGGAGCCGGCGGCGGAGCGAGCGTGTCGGGTCTGCGGCCGGCGATGGCGGTAGTCGTCCGTGTCTCGTTGTTTCGCACATATGTCCACTGCACCTCTTCGCCGGGTTCTATGGAGCCGAAGCGCCGGCCACCTTCGCGGCTCACAAGCGGCTCACCGTCGATCTGCAGTAGCACGTCGCCGCGCTGCAGGCCGGCTGCCGCCGCGGGACTCCCGTCCTCGACCGAGCTGATCTCCGGTGGAGCGCTGAATCTCCACTCCGACTTGCCGGTATCCTCCTCCACGCTCCACCGGCAGTTGGTGCACTGGATTCCGAACCCGAACCACCCGGATGGCAGCAGCGTGTAGGGGGAGCGTGGAACGGGTCCGGCCGAGACGCCCGCATGTCTGGACGGGGGTGGGACGGGTCTCGGAGCCACCGCCGGAGGCGCCGCGTACGCGCCCGCACTCGGGCACTCGCTTCCGGGCGTGATATCGACCGTCTTCTCACGATTGCCGCTGCGCACGACGACCGAGACCGTCCGGCCCGGCTGCAGGTTACCGAGCCTGCGTCCCCCTTCGCCGGTGGTGATGAGATGGCCGTCGATCGCCACGATCGCGTCACCTTCGTGGATCTTCCCATCGGCGGGAGAGCCGGGCCTCACGGTCCTGACGATCGGCTCGGAGCTGAAGTTCCACACGCGCTCGTCGACCGTGGTGTACAGCCGGCAGTTCGTGCACTCGAGACTCGAAATTCCGACCGTCCCAACCGGTTCGAGACCTCCCGGACACCCTTCGGCCGTCACGCCCACCTGTCCCTGGAGCTGCGCCGGCGAGGCCAGCAGCAGTCCGCTGGCCAGCAGCGCGGCGCCGAGGGCCCGAATCGTCCTGTTCCCGGTGCTGCCGTTCATCCCGTTCACCTCATCCTCCCCTCTTCTAAAACTCGACCAGGAGCTGGCTATCCGCCCCGTAGTCGCTTGATTCCTGTGCCTGCGCCTCGAAGCCCTGCAGGATGCGCGCGGTGAGAGGATCGTCCGGCGCGAGCCGCACGATCTCGTTCGCCGCTGCCCACAGAGCCGTGAGCGCCACCTCGAGAGCCTGCCCTGTATCCGCCGCGGCACCACCCTCGGACTCCGCCAGGGCCGCCAGGGCCGCGACGTAGTCCGATCCGGCTCTCTGAACCTGTGACGCCAGGAGCACGTCGCCCTCTTCGAACACGGTCTGGAATGCTTCGGCCGTCTGTCTCGCGCCGAGCATCTGTCCGACCGATAGACCGCCGGCGAACAGAGCGATTCCGGCGGCAATCGCCGCAGCCGACTTCCACCAGGGTCGTCCACCGACTCCTGTCGCGGGCCGTCTGTCCATTCGTCCGCCGCTCAGCCCCGGCGATCCGATCAGGCCTTCTTCCCGAAGCGCCTTCACCGTTCGTTCCTCGAGCATGCGGCCCGGCTCTCGCTCGCGCGGCAGCGACTCGATGGCCTGTCGCTCCTCGGCGGTAAGCTCGTGGTCCGTCATTGAACATCTCCCGTCGTAGAGTGGTCGGGACCCAGGAGGCGCCGCAGGTGGCGCCGGGCCGACCACAGCTGGCTCTTCGAAGTGCCTGAAGAAACGCCGAGACGCTCGGCGATCTCCGCGTGCTTGAAGCCTTCGATGTCGTGCAGAATGAGCACGGCGCGGTAGCCGGCGGGCAGCAGGCTGATGGCCCGCTCCAGGTCGATCCGATCTTCCCCGGGGGGTGCTTCGACCCTCCGGAGTCTGTCCTCATCGAGATCCTGCCACCGACCGCCGCGCCTCAGGCGGTTGCGGCACAGGTTCAGGCCGATCCCGGTCAGCCACGTCTCGAACCGCGACTCCCAGCGAAATCCGGCAAGATTCCTCGTAGCCCGAATCCACGTGTCCTGCACCACGTCCTCCGCTTCCAGCTCGTCACCGCCCATCACGCGCAGCACGAACTGATACAGTCTCGGCGTGTGGCGGCGATACAGCTCGCGGAACGCGGACTCGTCGCCCACTCCCACGATTCGCTCCGCCAGGACCTGGTCGGCTGTCGGTGCCACCGCTTGCGCTCTCATCTCGAGTTTGAGTGTTCGGAAACGGGCGAAAGGTTGTTCGCAGCCTGCGGCTGTTCAATGTGCGAGCACAGCTCGCACGGGTCCGCACGGGGTCGCACAAACAATTTCGCACACGGGCGTCCGTAAATAGGTATATTGAGGTTTGCGATGCAGGCGTGCACGCCGTCCTTCTTCAGAAAGCCACCATGACCAGGCGGATCACGGAAGGACGGTGCCTATGCGCACCGGTAGCGCTCGCGACTCTCCTCGCTGCGTCCATCCCGACGCCGGCACTCGCCCAGGGCTCCGCCCCGATGGAATTTCTGGCGCCCACTCCCGCGTGGAACTTCGTGCCCGGCGAGACGGCCACCTACAGCGTCGCCCTGGGACGCTTCAAACTCGGGGAAGCCCGTCTGTCGGTGAAGGACCTCGAGATCATCGACGGACGCGAGGTGGTCAGGACTTCCTTGCAGGTCGAGGGCGGGCCGCCTTTCTTCCGAATCGAGAACGACTTCTCGAGCTGGATCGACACGGGGCGGTTTCGTTCCATCCGATTCGAGAGACGAGTGCGGGAAGGGCCCAGGCGATTGAGGGATCGATACGAGCTGGATCCTGTCGCCGGGGAGTTCACCGCCGAGAGCTGGTCCGAGGAGCTCGACGCCTACGAGCCTTCCGTGTTCGAGGATGGCGGCCCCATGCCGGAGGACGCGATCGACGAGATCGCATTCCTCTTCCTGGTACGAACGCTGATTCTGGAACCTGGAGACGAGAGTCGGATGGAGCGGTACTTCAAGCTGCAGTCGAATCCGATCGTTGTTCGCGTTCTGGGCCGGGAGGAGATACGCGTGCCAGCCGGGCGGTTTCAGACGATAGTGGTGGAACCGATCATCCCGGAGCTCGAAGTGTTCCGCGAGGACCGGAAACCGCGTGTCTGGATCACGGACGACGAGCGCCGAATCATCGTGAAGGTGCAGACATCGGCTCTGGTGGGCGCCGTGGCTCTGAACCTGACGGACTACGAGGCGGGGGGCACGTCACCCGAGTAACTGAAAGCCCGGCCGTGCAGTTTCCACCACTCTTCCGCCATGTCCTTCGTCCACTCGCCGACCGAGCATGCTCTCAGTCGCGCTTCCAGCTCTTCCGCCGTCTGAGGGCGGGCCGCCGGGTCCTTGGCCAGGCAGTCCAGGATCACCTCATCCAGGTCCTCCGGGATCTTCAGCTCCGTGCGGCGCGACGGAGGGATGGGCTCCTCCTGCACGTGCTTCAGCAGGGTCGCGACGGGCGTGTCGGCCGCGAACACCGGCTGTCCGGTCAGGAGCCAGTATGCGACGCAGCCGAGGGCGTATATGTCGGCCCGTCCGTCCACGCTCCCATCCCCCAGGGCCATTTCGGGCGCCATGAACGCCGGCGTGCCGGCTACCGAGCCTTCCTGCGTGAGGGCGGTGGCTCCACCCGCTTCCCCGCCCGTCGACTTCACGAGCCCGAAGTCCAGCACCTTCACGAAGTCGATGTCCGGCCCGAGCCGGCAGGTGAAGATATTGGCCGGTTTCACGTCCCTGTGAACCAGACCTCGCCCGTGGGCTTCTCCTAGCGAATGGCATACGCCAAGCACCAGGTGGACGACCCTTTCCGCTGGCAGAGGTCCGAACCGCCCGACCAGGGTGGCCAGGTCCAGTCCGTCCAGCATCTCCATTACGTAGTAGAACGCCCCGTCCTCCGTGACGCCGAAGTCGTACAGGTTCACGGTGTGCGTGGATTGAAGCGCGGCCGTGGCGCGGGCCTCACGCTTGAACCGCTCCTCTACGACTCGATTGCCTGCTCCCTCAGCACCGAGTGCCTCCGGCCGGATCAACTTGATCGCTGCCGGGCGAGCCAGCATCTGGTGCTCCGCGACCCACACGTCACCCATGCCGCCACGACCGAGCAGCTCCGTGAGCTTGTAGCTCCCTACTTCCTGGGCCCTGGCGAGCCTCTTCCCGTAGCGATACACGACTCGCGAAATCACCACGGCGAGGGCGGCGCACAGGTAGGTGCTGAACACGTAGTATCCGAACATGGTCCCGACTGGCACGTCGGCGGCCGTCGCTCCGAACGCCTTCGACAGCGTGACGACGACCATCCCGGCCGTGGCCGCGCCAAAAGACGCGAGCGCCGTCTTACCCAGCGTGGTCGGCACGATGAGGGGAAACAACAGGATCCACACGCACTCCCACGGAATCCCGATGTACCCGCCCCGGGCCTGAACGATCTGGAAGTACTTCGGAAAATCGCCCACCTCGGGCCACACTCCCCACATGTTGGCCCACGCGATGCCGACGGCGCCCACCACCTCGAACACCAGGCCGATGTCGAGCAGCACCTCCGGACGGAGGCTCCCGAACCGCGACAGCAGGTAGATCGCCAGGCCAAGGCCGATGGAGGCCGCGGCCACTGGAGTGGAAGACTGGGTGAGGACGTTCCACATGGTTCGCGGGTTGAAGAGAATGGGCCCAAAATAGGCCATGAAATAAGTGCCGGCGTAGATCAGGGCCGCATAGCCAAGCCGCTTCGAGGCACGCTGCAGCAGGTCTTGCGGAAGGCCTGTGGGCGTGGCGTCGGCGTAGCGGACCTGCCGGGGGCCCGTCGTCGAGTCGAGACTCACTTCGATCCCCGGTATCGCTTCGCCACCGTGGCCACCCGCTCGCCGAGGAGCCTCGCGCGCGACAGCTCGGCTTCGTCCAGGCCGGGATCATCCGTTCCGGTTGTGGCTGCTACGCCGAAGCCGCCGAACCGGATACCGTCTTCCTCGTAATGCGGCCCGGCCACGATCATCCCGTTGTTGAGCATCGCGGTGAGAAGAGCCAGGACCGTGAGCTCCTTGCCTCCGCCATCACTACCGCCGGTGGCGAAGGCCCCGCCCACCTTGTCCCCCATGAAGGGTCGTTGGCCGTCGATGAACTGCTTGACGGGCGTGGCGATCGAACCCCAATACGTTGGCGATCCTATGAGCAGGGCGTCGCAGGCCTCCAGATCTTCGTTCACCGCATCGTCCACGGACTTCACGGTCACGGCAGCGCCGGGCACCCGCCGGGCGCCCTCCGCCACGGCCTCCGCCAGCGTCCGGGTGTTCCCGGTCATGGTGTGATAGACGATGAGTACCCGAACCGTGTCGGCGCCCGATTCCGCTGGCGTCGCCGATGCCTGCCCAACCAACGTTCCACAGAACACCAGCGCCGCGAGCGACCCCGTGACCAGCTTGCGCATCAGTACCTCCAGCTCGTCAGGTCCGCGTCCGAGGGAGCCGCCTCCACGATCCGCTCGAGGATCCGGGGCAGATACATCGTGTTGTACCGCAGTCGTGAAATGGCGT
>CAZRRU010000198.1:0-9841 GCA_964602635.1 uncultured Gemmatimonadota bacterium
CGTGGCAGGTGGATGCCGCAGTCCGAGCGGGGTGCGCCGGTGCGATCGTCTTCGCCTGGACCGACGAGTGGTACCGCGGCGGCGAACAGGTGTCGGACTGGGATTTCGGATTGACCGACAGGCTCCGCCAGCCGAAGCCGGCTCTATGGGCGGCGAGCCGCGCCCTGTCGCGGGATCCAGCTGACCTGATACGACGTCCACCGAGGATCACCGTGGCGGTCTGCGCCCGCGACGCCGAGGAGACGATCGGAGAATGTCTCGAGGGAGTCTCGAACCTGGCCTACCCGGCCTACGAGGTCGTGGTCGTCGACGATGGCTCGAGTGACCGGACGGCGGAGATAGCGGAGGCGTACCCCTTCAAGCTGATCCGGACGGAGAACAAGGGGCTCAGCAGCGCACGCAATACGGCTCTGTCCCATGCCAACGGCGACATCATCGCCTACATCGACAGCGACGCTTATCCTGACCAGGATTGGCTGACTCACATGGCCGAGGCCTACTCGGACGGCCGGTTCGCTGCTGTCGGTGGTCCGAACATCCTGCCGCCGCACGCTGGGGCCATGGAGGAATGCGTCGCGAACGCCCCCGGTGGGCCCGTCCACGTCCTGCTCGACGATGAAATCGCCGAACACATCCCGGGCTGCAACATGTCCTTCAGACTGGGTGCGCTGGAGGCCATCGGAGGGTTCGACGCCCAGTTCAAGATCGCAGGAGATGACGTAGACGCGTGCTGGCGGATTCAGGAATCCGGCGGTGTCATCGGGTACAAAGCGGCCGCGATGGTCTTTCACCACAGCAGGGACACGGTACGGGCCTACTGGAGGCAGCAGCTGAACTATGGCCGCGCGGAAGCGATGCTGGAAAGAAAGTGGCCGGAGAAGTACAACGAGTTCGGCCAGGCGATGTGGTCAGGACGCATATACGGAACGGGCCGAACGCTACCATTCATGGTGCGGCGGTGGCGTGTCTACTACGGGGTGCGCGGTACAGCGCCATTCCAGCCGGCGGTCGAGAACGGATGTGCTCATTTGGGAGTTCTCCCTCTCATGCCGGAGTGGTATCTGGCGATTCTGGCCGTCGGCTGGCTCGTCGCTCTGGGTCTGATTTGGCAGCCGTTGCTCGTGTTCCTCCCGGTCCTGGTGGCAGCGGTGGCCATACTGGTGATCCAGGCTGTGGGCGGTGCCAGGCGGGTCGAGCTCCGGAGCCGCGGAGTGAGTCGCTGGAAGGAGTTGCGCAAGCGCGCCACCATCGCCGGCCTGTACCTGCTGCAACCCCTGGCCCGGCTCGCGGGTCGAGGCGGCTACAACCTGACCCCGTGGAGGAGACGGGGGGTCGTCGGCATCACGCTTCCGCGCCCGAGAATCGTCTCGCTGTGGAGCGAGCAGTGGCACTCCCCCCAACTCTGGTTGGACCATCTCGATGGTCAGCTGCGCCGCCACCGAGTGGTGGTCCGCACGGGCGGTCCTCACGACCGCTGGGACCTGGAGGCGTGGTGCGGCCTCCTGGGCGGTGTTCGTGCGCTCCTGGCGAGTGAAGAGCACTCCCGAGGGCGGCAGCTTGTCAGGCTTCGAGTCTGGCCTCGCCTGGCGCCCCTGAGCTTCGTGGTTTGTTCCGTGGTGCTTGGATTGCTGGCCATCGGGGCCGCCCTGGACGGAGCCTGGGTCGTGTTCGGAGCGCTCGCGCTCCTGGGCATCCTGGCCTGCGCTCGGCTCCTGTTCGAGCAGGGAGCCGCGCTACGCTCTGTCGAAGAGTGCATGGCGACTCTCCGCGAGGGTTTCAGCGCCGTCCCGGTCGGCGAGCCTCAGCCTCCAGGGATCGTGCGGCCACGTCCGCCTCGCGAATCTCGTCGGGGTGTTCAGGACATCCTTCCGATCTCACCCGGTGCGTTACATCCGAGGTCTGTGCTGAGCACGACCTTCGAGCGGTCGGCCATCGAATTGAGCGCGGAATCGTTGGATGGCGAACGGTAAGAACCCGGATCTCCAGAAGGTCTCGGATACCGCTCTCTATATCCGCCTGCTGCGCCAGGCACGCCTGTATTGGCCCCACATCGGAGCGATCCTGCTTCTCGACCTGCTGGCGACGCCGATCGGACTGCTCGCTCCCGTTCCTGTGAAAATCGTGGTGGATAGTGTGATCGGGTCGAATGCCGTTCCAGGGTTTCTCGTGCCCCTGATGCCCGCATCGGCCGCCGCTTCCAAAGAGGGCATCCTGGTTTTCGCGTCGGTCCTTCTCGTGCTGATCGCGCTTCTCGGCCGGGTCCAGAGTTTCGCGAGCGCGTTCCTGCGAACGTACACCGGAGAGAGGCTCCTACTCGAGTTCCGGAGTCGGCTGTTTCGGCATGCGCAGCGGCTGTCGCTGACCTACCACGATACCGCCGGGACGGCCGATTCGATCTACCGCATTCAATACGATGCCTCGGCGATCACGAACGTGGCGGTGAACGGGGTCCTTCCGTTCCTCACAGCCGGTTTCACCCTGGTGGGGATGATCTACGTCACCGCCCGGTTGGATATGCAGCTGGCGCTGATCGCCCTGCTGATCTCTCCGATCCTGGTGTTTCTCACCATCGCGTTTCGCCAGCGGCTGCGAGGCCAGTGGCGACAGGTCAAGCTGCTCGAGAGCTCCGCCCTGGGCGTGATCCAGGAGTCCATGACTTCGCTGCGCGTCGTGAAGGCATTCGGACAGGAGGACCGGGAAGAGGGGCGCTTCCGTCGCAGCTACGACCAGGGTGTGAGAGCCCGCCTCAGGGTGACTTTCGGCGATGGGGCGTTCGGCCTGCTGGTGGGCATGACCACTGCGATCGGCACCGCCGCGATTCTACTGGTGGGGGGGCGGCACGTTCTACTCGGCTCGCTTACGCTGGGCAATCTGATCCTGATCATGGCCTACGTCGCTCAGCTGTACCAGCCTCTGGCAACGATCGGAAGGAAGATCACGGGTCTTCAGAGAGGCTTGGCGGCTGCGGAACGGGCGTACGCGCTGTTGGATCAGAGTCCGGATGTGGTGGACCGACCCAGGGCGAAGCCCGTCTCGCGGGTCGCCGGCTCCCTGAGATTCGATGACGTCAGCTTCGCGTACGAAGCGGAGGTTCCCGTTCTGACACGAGTCAGTTTCGAAGTTGAGGCAGGTTCCCGCATCGGAGTCGTCGGCACGACGGGGGCGGGGAAATCGACGCTGATGGGTCTACTGACGCGTTTCTGCGATCCGACCGAGGGGCGCATCCTCCTGGATGGAATCGACCTGAGAGACTACATACTGGGCGATCTCCGCAAGCAGTACGCGATCGTCATGCAGGATACGGTGCTCTTCTCAACCAGTATCGGAGAGAACATCGCCTACGGACGTCCCGGAGCGGCCGTGTCCGAGATCGAGGCGGCCGCCAGGGTCGCCAACGCCGACGAGTTCATTCAAGCTCTTCCAGACGGGTACCAGACCTCCGTCGGCGAACGTGGCATGCGCCTGTCCGGAGGTGAGCGGCAGCGGATCGCCCTGGCGCGAGCTTTCCTGACCGATGCCCCGATTCTGATCCTCGATGAACCGACGAGTTCGGTGGATATCGGTACCGAAGCTGCCATCATCGAAGCGATCGAACGCGTCATGGAGGGACGTACTGCGTTCATGGTAGCCCATCGCCCCTCCACCCTCGTGGGTTGCGAGACTTTGCTCCGCGTGAAAGAGGGGCATTGCACGCTTGAGAAGCACACGGATTTTCCACCGCGCGAGGCCGCTCCGTGGGCGAGGTAGGTCAGGAACGTCGCCTCAGGCGCGGGCGTGAGGTAGCCGAGGCTGCGGCGATCGAGTGGCTCCGGATAAACCCCGGATTTCCGCGGCCGGGCGCCGCGCACGTGTTGAAGACGCACCCGAACTCGACGGTCTGCCGGCTGGACGAAGCGTACCCCGACGGATCGGCGGTGGTTGCCAAACTGGCTCCTCCGACCGCGATTGCCGCTGAGAGGCGGCTCTACTCTGAGGTCCTGCCCCTACTTCCCGTCGCAGTGCCCGAGTACCGGGGTAGCAGCGACGGGCCTCAGGGGGCCTGGCTCTTTCTCAGTTACGTCGATGGCCAACCCTACGATTCGAGCCGAGCGGAACACAGGCGGCTGGCCGGGCGCTATGTGGGCTTGCTGCACGCAGCGTCGTCTCAGAGCCGTCCCGCAGCGGGGCTGGCACGGCGCGACACGGTGTTCGTGAAAGAGCAGATCGAGGGCTCGCGCGCCGCGATCCAGATCGGTCGGAGCAACGGCGCGGTCTCGCAATCGGGCCAGGATCTTCTGCGCGAGTTTCAATCCCGACTCGATCTGCTGAGCGCCTGCTGGGAGAGGGTAGGGGAGTACCTGGAATCGATGCCACACGCGCTGGTGCACGGCGACTTCGTCAGCAAGAACTGTGGGGTCCGCCACTCCGACGGGCGACCGGAACTGGTCGTCATGGACTGGGAGCTGGCCGGTTGGGGCCCGATCGCCACGGATCTGGGGTGGGTGGATCTCGACGCATACCGGTCCTCGCTCGGAGACACGTGGCCCGAGCTGAGCGAGGGCGCCCTGGAGGATCTGAGCAACTGCGGCCGAATGCTCCGAACGGTCGTTGCCCCAAACTGGGAGGCTGCCGAGTTGGCGACGTCCTTTGTCGACAAGTCGTTGTATCGCGTGAGGGCCTACCTCGAGCAACTGGACGCCTGCCTGGCGGCAGCGCACTGGATCGAGTAACGAGAGTGCGATTAGTAGGCCAGGCGCGTCCCGAGGTTGTGGTACTTGGCAGTCTCTGCCGGAATCCGGTCGCGGGCATCACGTGGCAGGGCCTTCATTTCCTATGCGGTCTTCAGCGACTCGGTTTCGACGCCTATTACGTCGAGTGGCACGGGCACTGGGTCGCGGATCCGTCCCGACCCTGGGTGAGCCGGGACGCTCCGGGGGTCGCAATCACCGATGTCATGCGTCGCTACGGGTTCGAGGACCGGTGGATTTGCCAGTCGATTGATGAGGACGGTGAGGACATCTATGGAGGTTTGGGGGTGGACGGGCTGTCGAGTCTGTATGCCCGGGCCCAGGCGATCATCAATCTGTCCGGGGCGCACGTCCTGGACCCGGCGCATATGTCGTGTCCGCGTCGAGTGTACTTGGAAACCGATCCCGGTATCCCACAGATTCGACTTCACTCGGGCGATCAGAAGACAACGGCGTTGGTGGATGGACACACGCATCACTTCACCTGGGCGGAGAACATCCATCAAGCGGATTGTCGCCTTCCTAGAACCCACCTTCGGTACGGTACCTCGCGTCAGCCTGTCGTGCTGGATTTCTGGCGCGAGAGCGAGGAGTCGTCGGGGCGCCGCACGTTCACGACCGTCGCCCGCTGGAGGAAGCACAAGGCGAAGCGCATCGAGTTCGCGGGCGAGGTCTATCACTGGGACAAAGACCGCGAATTCAGGAAGTACCTCGATTTGCCAGGCCGCTCCGGCGAGGAGTTCGAACTCGCCCTTGCTCAGGTGAGTCCAGCCGATCGGGCCGATCTCGTCAGCGCTGGGTGGGGCGTGGTCGACGCAGTAGCTCTTTCGGGTGCCATAGACACCTACAGGACCTACATACAGTCCTCCCGGGGCGAATTTACCGTGGCGAAGGATCAGTACACCGCGCTGCGAACCGGCTGGTTCGCCGACCGGAGCGCCTGCTACCTGGCGGCCGGACGACCCGTGGTGGCGCAGGACACCGGGTATTCCGCCCATCTGCCGACCGGTGAAGGTCTGTTTGCCTTCACTTGCATGGACGACGTGCTTGCCGCCGTGGAAACCATCAACCGTGATTACGGGCGACACGCGCGGGCAGCGACCGAGCTGGCCCGGGAGTACTTCGATTCCGATCGGGTGCTGGGTGACCTGCTGGAGGCGATCGGCGTCGAGCACTCGGGGGCGGGGAGCACCTCCCTATGACCGGTGGTATGCCCGCAGGGGAGGGAGCCTCCCCTGAGCCGACCGTCCCGGTGGATCAAGGCATCGTCCAGCTCGTCCGCGAGACGCTCGAGAGGCCCGACGAAGGGTGGGGGCGAGTCGAGGCTGCGGAGAGATTCACCGGGACCGGGGTCTGGCGGATCCGAATCGAGGTTGACGGGGCGGAGCGGACGTTCATCGCCAAGCGGCTCTCCGCTCGAGACTCCAGCATCTCCGCCGCGGTGGTGAACCGCTGGCTGCCCCTGACAGGACTGGGCCCATACTCCGCCCCGTTGCTGGGCGTCTCGGGCGCGGATGAGAACGGGGACGTGTGGCACCTCTATGAGGATCTGGGGGACCTGACGCTCGATCGCAATTCGCGGACAGGTGCTGCCGTGCCGAAGGGCAATGCCAAACGGGGCTTCCTCTCCCCGCAGCCACTCGAACCGGTCGCCGAGAGGGCCCGAGCGGCCATCGTGGCGCTGTCTGAGGTCCACGCCGGGTTCTCGGGTCACCCGGTTCTCGAAGAGTGTCGGTGTCTGTGTCCCGATCGAGGCGTGGACTTCCTCGAGTCCAGCGTCCTCTCGGCCGTGCACAGCCTCGAGGCTCTTGGGGGCTCCTCTATCGAACTCAGTGCGGAGCAGGATGCCATCCGGAGGCGGCTGCTCGCGCCCCTCGGCCAGCTGATGAACGAGATTCCGACACGTGCGGCCGAGATCGCTGAGCTTGGAGGCGCAGACACTCTGCTGCATGGCGACTTCCACGACAGGAACGTAATCGTGTACCAGGAGCGGGGCGCGTGGCGGGTGCGGCTGATCGACTGGGCACATGCGGGCGTGGGTCCGGTGTCGTACGACCTGTCCCAATTCCTGCTGCACTACCGGCAGGAGGACAGGCAGACGATTCTCGCCTGGTACACCGATACGGCCTCGCCGACCGGTCGCTGGCCGACCAACTGCGAGTGGAACGCGATGTTCGATACCGCCGAGCGCTCTCGGATCGCGAGCTCGGCGGCGTGGCTCGCGGCCACGGCGGTGCAGGCCCCCTCGGAATGGGTATTCCAGGAGCTTGCGGCCGTCGAGAGCTGGTTCCGGCTTCTGGCGCCCGTCCTCCCGACCTTCTCCGTCCCGACATGAGTTCACGCACGCGGCCCGCGGATGGCCGATGTTGCATCGTGAACGCCGACGACTTCGGCGCGAGCCGCGGGATCAACCGCGGCATCATGGCCGCGCACAGAGAGGGCGTCGTGACCAGCGCAAGCCTGATGGTAAACGCTTCCCGGGCCGAGGAGGCGGTACGGCTCAGTCGAGAGGCCCCCGACCTCAGTCTGGGGCTGCATGTCAACTTCACGAACGAGGGCGGGCCCGCTCTGGTGGACCTGGCCGATCCCGACGCGTGCAGGACCGAACTCGGCCTCCAGTTCGACCGTTTCCGTGAGCTGGTCGGTGCCAGGCCAACGCACCTGGATTCCCACCACAACGTCCACCTGCGACCGGAGCTTGCCCCCTGTTTCCTAGAAATGGCACAGAAGTACGGGTTGCCCCTGCGCGGCCACTCGAACGTGCGCTATTTCGCGGACTTCTACGGCCAATGGAAAGGAGAGACGCATCCCGAGCATATCAGTACGGAGAGCCTGCTCGCGATGCTGGAGGCCGAATTTGGCGTGGGCATCACGGAACTGAGCTGCCATCCGGGCTACGTGGACGCCGAGTATCGCTCCCCCTACCTGGTGGAGCGGGAGATCGAGCTGGCCACGCTGTGCGATCCGGCCCTTCCGCTTGCCTTGACACGCCTCGGAATCCGGCTGATCGGGTTCCGGGACGTCCGGGCGATTCGTTCGGACGGATTGGGGCAATAGCATGGCCACCATCGTCGTCTCGCCTTCCAACGTCGTCACCTACCCGGAGGGCGGAGGACACTTCTGGGTCTTCATGCAGTATGTGCTCGGGCTGCGCGAGCTGGGGTGCGACGTGTATTGGCTTGAGCATCACCCACAGCGCGCCGATCGCAAGCAGCGTGATTCCGAGGCGGGAGTGTTCTTCGATCGGATGAAGCGATTTGGCATGGAGGGGAAGGCGGTGCTGTATAAGGCCACTGACGCGAGCACCGCGAGTCCGGGCGCCTTCGAGTACAGCGGGCTGTCTCATGCCGATGCCGAGGCCCTGTTCGCCCGGGCCGACCTTCTTCTGAACTTCCATTACACGATCGATCCTCGCCTGCTCGGGCGCTTCGAACGAACCGCCCTCGTCGACATCGATCCCGGACTGCTGCAATTCTGGACCGATGCGGGCCAACTCGAGATTCCCGAGCACGACCTGTATTTCACCATCGGCGAGACGGTGGGTACGGACCGGGCCAGGTTCCCGGACTGCGGTCTGCCCTGGAGGCGGATTCGACCGTCCGTCTGCCTCTCGCAATGGCCGTTTACATACGATGCCGATGCGGCGGCGTTTACGACGGTTTCCGGATGGTGGGGCGGAGCCGGCAAGGGCGAGTGGATTACCGACGGCGCCGCGACGTTCTTCGAGAACAACAAGCGGGTGTCGTTCCTGAGATTCGTCGAGCTGCCGCGACGGACGGACCAGGTTCTGGAACTGGCCCTCTGCCTGGGCGACGGAGACCCCAAACCTGATCCCGGTCTCGCGTCGTCGGACCCGGCAGGTTCCGGCGCGGCCCGGTGGCTCCCGCCCGGCATCCGGCCTGGGGATGCCACCGACTACATGGGTGATGCCGTGGACCGGCTCCGCCTGGAGAAGAACGGCTGGCGTCTGCGGCATACTCGCGAAGTGGCGCACACTCCCGAGGCTTACCGGGGCTACATTCAGCGATCTCGTGGAGAGATCAGCTGCGTGAAACCCTCATGCGTCGAGTTCCAGAACGCTTGGGTCAGCGACCGGACGCTGTGCTACCTGGCGAGCGGCAAGCCGGTGGTGATACAGAACACAGGGCCCAGCGAGTATTTGCCCGGCGGTGAAGGGATTTTCAGGTTCTCGGACGTCGATGAGGCCATCGATGCGCTGGATCGAGTCAATGCGGAATACCGAAAGAACTGCGAGGCGGCCCGTGCGATCGCCGTGGAGTACTTCGACGCGCGTGTGACGCTGGAGAGCGTCCTGAATGCGATGTGAGCCGTGAGCCCGCCGGCCGAACGGGACCTGAAGATAGCGGCGCTAGAGGCCGGCTTCCGCTCCAGGGGCGATTCCATCAGGATCCGAAGGCTCGACAGGGAGAGCCTGACCGGGAGCTCGAGTTTCGCGACCGAGCGCTTGCGCATAGAGCTGGACGATGGGCGCTGCCTCGACGTGTTCCTGAAGGACCTCGATCCGTCCAATCAGCTCGCCGAAGCGCAGCTGATTCGAGAGCCGGGGCTGGAGCCGAGTCGTCGAGAACATTGGATGTACACCGAAATCCTGAGCGGCGGCGGATACGGTACTCCGGAGTTGTACGCTTCGCGCTGGGACGAACCGGCAGGCCATATGTGGCTGTTTCTCGAGTACGTTGGATCCCGGCGCCTCAGCCGACTCGGAGACTTCACGCTGTGGGTGGAGGCCGCGCGCTGGGCGGCACGGTTCCACTCCGCCACCCGGCACTCGGAGCACCGGTCGAGTCAGCTTCTCAGGCGCTTTGATCGCGCACGCTACTCCGCGTCCAGGGAGCGGCTCGAGGCGAACATGGGGAGATTCAGCCGGGAGGACCGGCCGGTTCTCGAGACGGCTCTCGCTGCTCTGGAAGAGGCGATCGACCATGTGTGTTCGTTGCCCCAGTGCCTCGTGCACGGGGAATTCTTCGGCAAGAATGTCACGATCCGCCCGGACCGAGCCGAGAAGAGTGTCGCGGTGGTGGACTGGGAAACGGCTGCGTCGGGCCCCGGGGGAGTGGACCTGGCCAGCATCTCTGCCGGGCGCTGGTCGCCCG
>CAZRRU010000199.1:0-24467 GCA_964602635.1 uncultured Gemmatimonadota bacterium
GTTCCCCGGTCACCCTCCTGGCGAACCGACAGGCCCAGCGGGACCGCACCGAGGAAAGGCAGCCCTAGAGAAGCGGCCAGCCCCTCACCACCACCGGACCCGAACAGGTCGTGCGTCGATCCACAGTCGGGACACACGAACCCTCGCATGTTCTCGACGATGCCGAGAACGGGCACGTCCACGCTCTCGAACATCTTGATGCCCTTCAGGACTCCGGTGACGGATACGTCCTGCGGCGTGCTCACCATGACCGCCCCATCCACCTTCACCAGCTGGACCAGGGACAGCTGTGCATCACCTGTGCCGGGCGGAAGGTCCACCACCAGGTAATCCAGCTCACCCCACACCACCTGGTGCAGGAACTGGCGGACGATTCCCATGATGATGGGGCCGCGCCAGACGGCCGGAGTCTCGTCGTCCACCAGGAAGCCGAGGCTCATCAGCTTTACGCCATGCGCCTCCACGGGCACGACCTGGTCGTCCTGGATGCGGGGCCGGTCGGTTGCTCCGAACATCGTCGGGATGTCGGGACCGTAAATGTCCGCGTCCAGCAGTCCTACCCGGTAGCCCTTCTTGGCCCAGGCAGCGGCGAGATTGGTCGAGACGGTGGACTTCCCGACGCCGCCCTTCCCCGAGCTGACTGCAACCACGTGACGCACACCGGCGAGCGGCTCGGCCTCCGACGGATGCCTCGACGCTTCCTCCTGGCTCACCTGGCCCGCGGACCGCGGCTGCCCTCCTGCCGCTCCCGCGGCGGCCGGCCCCTTGGGTCCCACCACCGGAAGTGATTTTCGCTTGCCTTTCGCGGGCTCGCGGTGCCTGGGAGCCGCCGGAACCGTGCCCTCGGGCGGCGAAGTGGCGGTAGCGGGGGCCTCGGCCGTCCGCACCTCCACGCCGCTGACTCCCTCGACTCCTGACAGCACCAGGCCTACGGTGTCGGCAAGAGAGGCGTCGTCCGCGGGCCGCAGGCCCAGGAGAACGGAAACGGCTCCCCCTTCATCCACCTGCACGTCGCCGACGAGCCCGAGGCTCACGACGTCCTCGTCCGCCCCGGCGGGCCTCACCCGGCGGAGGGCTGATTCGACACGTTCTCTTATGGACTGCAAATCCATGATTCAGACATCCGTTTCTGTTCGGGTCACACACAGTGCGGAGTATCGGGGTATTCCCGAGGATCCGGCGATCTCGTCAGACGGACTCCACCGACTCGACCGATCGGACTTCCGGCACCTGCATTCGAAGACGCTGCTCGATGCCGGCCTTGAGGGTGAGCATCGACATCGGGCAGGCGTAGCAGGCTCCGACCATGCGAATGCGGACGATTCCGTCCAGCGGGTCGAAACCTACCAGTTCGATATCTCCGCCGTCCGCACGGAGAGCGGGCCGGATCGAATCGAGAACTTCCTCGATCCGCTCTCTCGCGGAGGCGTTCCGGGTGGCGGCGCTGCTCTCGTTCATCGGCACTTCAAGTGTTGAGTCCACCGGCCCCGAGGACCGGTCCAAGTATCGCTCAGAAAGCTATTCCCAGCACAAAACACCGTCAACGACGCCGGGTTTCGGTGCGCTCCGATACGAAGTGGCTCACGAGCCTGGCGCCGTGCTCCCGTCCGTTCTGGATGAAGATCTTGTTCGCGTCGAAACCCGCCGCGAGCACGCCCGCGATGAACACTCCCGGCACGTCCGTCTCCATCGTCGCCGGATCGTGGCTCGGGATCCCGGTACGTGGATCGATCCGCACCCCGAGACCATGCAACAAGCCGGCATCGGCCCTGAATCCAGTCATGGCGAGAACGAAATCGTTCGTCAGCCACTGTTCGGACCCGATCTCGAGGTCGTGCACCAGCACCCTCCCGGGTTCGATGCGCTCCACGCGTTGCTTCCACAACGCCGTGATGTCGCCGGCGTCGATCCGGTTCTTGATGTCGGGCAGGACCCACGGTTTCACCCCGCGGTCGAATCCCTCGAACAGGTGGATCATGGTGACGCGCGCCCCGGCGCGCCACGTATCGAGCGCCGCTTCCACGGCTGAGTTTCCTCCACCCACGATCAGGACGTCCTGGTGGAAGTACAGGTGCGGGTCCCTGAAGTAGTGGGTGACCTTGGGCAGGTCCTCGCCCGGCACCTGGAGCAGGTTCGGCGTGTCGAAGTAGCCCGTCGCCACCACGACGGCGTCGGCCCGGTACGACTGAGTCTTACCGGTCAGGTGCCGCGCCTCGATCCGGAAAGAGCCGTTCGACCTCTCGACCGAGTCCACGGTCTCGTACTGCCTGACGTCGAGCTGGAAGTGGTCGGTCACGCGGCGGTAGTACTTGAGAGCCTCCGAGCGCGTGGGCTTGTCGCGCGCAACTACGAACGGCACGTCTTCCACCTCGAGGTGGTCGGAGGTGCTGAAGAATGTCATGCCTATCGGGTAACGCTCGATGGAGCTGACGATCGGTCCCTTGTCCAGCAGGATGCACTCGACCCCTGCCTTCCGGGCCGCGGCGCCTACCGCGAGCCCGCATGGCCCGGCTCCCACCACCAGGATCCCCGTGCTCGTCGCGTCACTCATCCCGCACCGTCTCGGCTCCGTTGACTCTGGCCGGAGCGACGCGGATCTGCCTCACCGAACGCCTGATGAATCGCTCCCGTTCCAGCGGTACTTCGATCAGTTCTCCCGCTCGCCACCGATCGTTGAGGTCCCTGTAGTTGCGGCTGAACGGGTTTCCGCTTTGGCCGGTGGGAATCAGGAACCGGGCTCGAGGACCTTGGGGGTCCAATCGCACGACGAAGCGCTCGGAGGGTCCGTATTCGCTCAGCCACGGAGGGGACCACGACGTCGAGTCGAGCGCTGACCACTTGCGGTAGTCGTCCGGACGCACCGTGTTCGGTCCGCCGGGTGACGGATACGGTCCGACGGAAAACCCCAACAGGCGTTGCAACCACCGGCGCTGTCCGAGCGGGTGAGCGTGCCGCTCACGGTGCAGCTCGCCCCAGGTAGCATCGCCTACGGCGGCCACGGCGTCGTCCACGGCTCGTGCCGCCAGCTCCTCCAGGGTCTCGCGAGCCGGCGTCCTGATGTCGTCGATCCACGGATTCGAGTCGCCTTCGTCCAGAACAGCCATAAAAGACTTCAGGGGAAAGAACGCCCACTCGGGCGCTTCGGAATACTCGTCCGCTGCGATCAGAGACCTGAGGCGGTACAGCCACGAGTAGAAGAGGGGCGCGCCGCGTGAGTCCAGGTCCACCCGGCCGTCCCATTCCTCGAGACGATCGGCTGCTTCCTCGCGTCCCATCCGGCGGGCCGTCGCGATGGCCAGAGGCAGGTACCGCTCGCCAAGCAGGCTGTAGGTATCGCGCTGCATCTCGGAGACGGCGTCCATGCTCCAATCGCTTCTCGTACGGAGTTGACTGGAGATACGCTCGGCCCTGAAAGGTGCGGCGTAGTCCGTACTGATCGCCGTCCCGAGGCCGGGGGCCTGCAGGTTGTTGGCGCTGGCGAAGAACCCCGCCGCCGGATCCGACTCCGACGGGTGCATGGCGGGTGGCCACGTACCGCGAAAGCCGTCTCCCATGCGCTCAGCCTCGACCGGTATCGAGCCGTCCCACTCTCCCCGCACAGGCACGCGCCCCCCGAGCCGGTAGCCGATGCGTCCCTCGATCGAGGCGAAAACCACGTTCTGGTGCGGCTGCGCGAACTGGCGCACGGCCCGGTCGAAGCCGGCCAGGGTGACGGCCCGATTCATCTGCCACAGGCCGGTACGCGAGTCCGGCGTCGAGGCAGTCCACACCGCCGACAGGTCTGCGCCGAGGCCGGGAAGAGCGTCGCTGACGACGGGTCCGCGGACGGTCTCCCGTACCCTGATCAACACGGGCTCCGCGTTTCGCACGCTCAGGGTCTCCGCCCGCACCGCGTACTCGATCCACTCTCCACGATCCAGGTATCGCACGCCGTCTTCCGACGACCGCTCCACGGCAAAGTCCATGTCGTCGACCATGCCGTTGGTGTATCCCCAGGCCACCGAGCGGTTGTGGCCGACCACGATCCCCGGAACGCCGGGAAGCGTGAACCCGACCGCGTGGTAGTCCGCCGAGTCGGCATGCAGTGCGGCCAGATACCAGATCGACGGGGCACGCAGCGACAGGTGCATGTCGTTTGCCAGGATGGGATGCCCGGAAGCGGTGCGGCGACTCGAGATGACCCATGCGTTCGAGCCCGAGCGGGCCGACACCGACTCCAGGACCTGGAACGCCTCCCAGGTGGCCGCCCCCCCGCCTCCGACGTCCCGGACTCGGGCTGTCGCGGCCTGAGGGACTGGCGATCCAGGCCCGGTAACCTCAGGAGGCGGTGGGGGAGACGTGCGAACGCCGGTCGGCAGTCGCACGGGAGCGTCCAGGACCGTCGGCCCCCATTCCGGATACGGTCGGGACAGGCTGGCGGCCTTGTCCGGGGGCATGTGGCGCGATGCCCAGAAGCGCGCCAGGTCCCGGCGCCAGTGCGAGAGGTCGAGGCTCATGACCATTCCCACCGCCAGCGTCGACACCGGGTCCCAGGGCTCCGGCTTGAACCGAAGGAGCGAGAACTCGGGGGCCAGCGGCTTGCCGACGTCATCCAGTCGCGCGTTTACCCCGGCCGAGTACGCAAGCAGCCGTTCCCGTCCCGCGGGGTCGAGGTTCGCGGCCGTGCGCTCCGCGGCCCCCCACAGGTCCAGCGTCCTGAGCAGCCGGTCGGTGTCGACGAGGTCCCGCCCGAACAACTCGGCCAGCCGGCCGGCCGCCACCCGACGGAAGAACTCCATCTGCCACATCCGATCGGTGGCGTGGAGGTACCCGAGGGCCCGCACCAGATCGGTCTCGGCCCTGGCCGTGACGTACGGCACACCGAACGTATCCAACTGAACGTCCACAGGGTGGAGAATGCCCGGGACGCGCACGCTTCCGCGTGTCGGGAGCGCGGATCCGGCGAGTCTGAACCAGCCGATGGTGACCGCGAGACCCGCGATGCACAGAAGGGCGCAACCGGTGATGGCGGTCTTTCGGTACGAGCGGCGGCGGCTCATTCCCGCTCGGAGGGAGCAGCGCCGGGCGGAGCCGGGTGGGCTGCCGAATCTTGCCCGTTCCCCATGCGCTCGGCTTCGGCGAAGGTGTAGAACAGCGAGTGATACGCCTTTCCGTCGCGCCGGAGGAGGCGCCTGGCGCACATGCGGTCCAGCAGGCGGCCACAGTCCTGCGTATCCATTCCGAGTCCCGGGGCGAGCTCGGCGGGAAGGGCGTGCCCGGCCTTGCACACGGCACGCCACAGTCGTGAGGCAGCCGGCTCGACTTCACCGATCAGGAACGGCTCCCCCCCGGGGCCCTCCGCCGCCGCCGCGAGACCGCGTCGGCGCAGGGCGCAGTCCATCGGATCCACGTGGTGCTGCGCGACCCCTCGGAATACGAAGAAGTGCTCCGATTCGGCCGACCCGTCGTCCATGGCTCGGAGAACCAGCTTCGCCACGACCTCGTCCGCGCAGCTGAAGTCGATGACCGCCACATCTCCGAAGTCGAGTACCGTCAGGGAGGTGGCACCGAGCTCCGAGACGAGCCCCTCGATGGACAGGCGGACGGCGCGTCCGGTGTGACGCGTCACCAGGTTGCGCTGGTACAGGCTCGCTACGGCGATTTCGGGCATCGGCGAAGGTGTTCCGGGTTTCGCCATCCTCAGTCAGTCTCCACGCGTGCAGGCATCACAACAAGTATCTGTGCTCCAGGGAAAATCTCAAGACCCGTCCGCATGTGGGCCAGGTCGCCCCACTCCTGGGTCGGGGATGCGATCATCGCGTCTCCACTGCGAATCGCCAGCTCGCCGTCCCACCGATCGACCTGGCGCCGGATCGCCTGTAGCCCCTGCCCGCGCCCCGGATCACGATAGCGGGACTCTCCGTGCAGGAGCGCCCGCTCCAGTGCCATTCCGGCCGACCACCTCTCTCCGTGCCTGCGCGAGTGCTCGGCCGACAGCGAGCCCTCGAAACCGATGCCCACGTCCATCACCGCCAGCATCACCACGTCCCGTCCGAGGCGTTCCCGATAGTTGTACGTCTGGGCGCAGACCCAGCCATCGGCCTCCGCGTGCTCGATGATGTTCTGACATACCTCGGACAGGAGCACACTGAACTGGATGACCGACGGCCTGGGGTAATGCAGCTTGTTCAGGAGGATCGTCGAGGCGCGCTCGCGGACTCGCTCGACCACGGCGTGGACATCGTGGTGCGATCGGATGGGCGTGATCTCCAACAGCGCATCCGACGCGCCATGCGGCCGGGCCGCAACGGGCTCCAGGTCGTACACATCGGGCGCGACCGACCAGAAGTCCATTCGCTCCCAGTAGCTCCGCACCTCCCGACTCTCAGGCGCCTCGATGCTCGGGGCGAATCCCGTTCGCTCTCGCGCCACGCGGCCTGCCGCGAGCAGCCCGATGAGCCCGTACGGAGAGGTCCAGCGCACGTGCTTGGCGTTGAACAGCACGCGCGCGGCTCCGTCCCGAGTGACCCCGTTGAGCTCCCGGACCAGCCCTTCGAAGCCCTTGTGGTCGAGGACTTCGGGCACCTCGATGACACGGCTCATTCGATTCGGTTCACCTCTCCATGTCCGTCGTGAGGACGACTCTCACAAGCTTCCCCGCCAGCCCATTCGTACCCTGCGCCGCCGCCGTCGCCGCGGCAAGCCGGTTGGCCCGCCGCACGGCCTCGGGCAAGGGAACATCGCCGAGGAGCGCCGCGAAGCAGGTGATCCCCCAGACGTCACCACATCCGGTCGGGTCCGTCACACCGAGCGGGGCGATCGTCTCCACCGAGGCATCGCCGGTGGCGAAGTGAGCCGCCTCCGGCAGCCAGCGCGTGCCCGGTCGCACCGTCCACTCCACTCCTCCCGACCCGAGCGTAACGAACACGCCGTCCGGCCCCTCCGACAGCACATCCTCCATCTGGCTCGTGCGGCTCCGGACGGACGGAGAGAGCATCTCGAGCTCGTCCTCGTTGACCTGCACCAGGTCGAACGCGCCGAGCCACTCGGCCCGGTCCGTGAGAGGCCGGGGCTCGCGAACGCCCTCGCTGCCCACTCCGAGAATCAGCGAGTGGACATCGCACCAGATCGGGCCCGAGAACTGATGCTCCAGTGCCGAGACCCCTGCAAGATCCAGCTCCCAGCCGGATATAAAGTTGACGTACAGCGCGTCGCACGACAGGGCTGCCCGTGCGATCTCCTCGGCCGTCCAGCCCGGCACCCCGCCCGTGAGCCGCTCACACCGCCGCGACCGATCGTGGTAGAACAGGTCCACCCGGTTATTGGACTCCGGGACCGTGCGCACGAACTCGGCCGAAGACACGCCGCCAAGCGTCGCCAGGAAGCCGTCCGCCGCTTCGCGGAGGTCGGCCCCCACCTTGACGATCGGCACCATGCTCCAGCCGGGCGGGGCCGCAGCCTCCCAGGCTGCCATCGAGTATGCGATTCCGCCCCAGTCGTTGAACGGCTCGCCACCGTCCGGGCCGCGAATCGTATCCCAGACGAGGGAACCCACGACCCCGAGGCGAGGCACGGTCAGTCCGCTCCGAACCGCTCGACCCGGAACATATAGGCCGCACCGATCACGCCGGCCATGCCACCGAGGGTGCTGCTCACGATGCGGCAGTTCTCCTCGGCGTGGCGGAAGGCCCGGCGCCGGATCTGGGCACGCAGCGGCTCGAACAGATGCTCGCCCGCCTGCGTGACCCCGCCGGAGATCACCACCATCTCGGGATTGAGGATGTTGATCAGATTGGCGAGACCGGCACCCAGGAACTTGGCCGTCTCGCGCATGACTTCCTTGGCGTACAGGTCGCCGGCGATGATCGCCTCGTACACGGTCTCGGCGGTCAGCCGGCTCAGATCGCCTCCCACCAGGGACGGCAGGAGGCTGGGCTCGCCCGTCTCCAGGCCCTCGATCGCCCGCGCTGCTATGGCCGGTCCGGAGGCGTAGGCCTCCAGGCACCCGTAGTTGCCGCACTTGCACTTCCGGCCCGTGGAATCGATGGTCATGTGCCCCACTTCACCGGCCACGTCGGCCACCCCGTGGAACACCTTGCCGTCCAGCACGATGCCACCGCCGATTCCGGTCCCGAGAGTGACGCCGATGAGCGTCCGGGTCCCCTTTCCAGCCCCCATCCACCACTCGCCGACCGTGGCGCAGTTGGCATCGTTGTCGAGCTCGGCCGGGAGTCCGATCGAGTTCGAGATCAGGTCCCGCAGAGGGAAGTTCCTCCAGCCGAGATTCGGGGTCTCGATGACCGTTCCCGTCTTCCGGTCCAGCGGCCCGGGTGAACCGAGTCCGATGCCGATGATCCCTCCTTCCGGGATCTCCGCTTCACGCGTCGCGTCGCGCATGCATCCCCGGATCATCGCCACCATTCGATCCACCACGAACTTCGCCCCGTGGTCCGAGTTCGTGGGCATCGAGGCCATGCCCAGCACCTTTCCGCCAGCGTACGGGATCACCCCTACCTTTATGGACGTGCCGCCCAGATCCACGCCTAGGATATACTTCCTGTCACTCACCGGAATCGCTCCCCTCCAGCAGTCCCTGAACCGCCCGTTCCACCTCGTCCACCGAAATCAGCCACATGCACTCGTTCCGTGCCTCCGTCAGCTCCGTCCCGGGTCCCGTGCGCGGGCACCGGTTCCTGACGCACGGTACGCACGGCAGGTCGAATCTGCCTATCAGCCGCACACGCGGACCGAGAGGTCGCGTCTGACTGATGTCCGCGGGTCCCTCCAGCGCGACCACCGGAGTACCAAGGGCCGCCGCGAGGTGCATGGGTCCCGTGTCGTTCGTCACCAGCGCGTCGCATTCCGCCAGGACGGCTGCCAGCGCCGTCAGGCCGGTGCGACCGCCCAGGTCCTCGCACTGGCCGTGCGCCGCCCCCGCCGCGGCGACGACCCGTGTGAGCTCTTCCTCGTCGGGTCCGCCGAGGATCAGCACCCGCCTTCCGGCTGCCGCGAGGCGCCCGGCCAGGGCCGCGAACCGGCCCGCCGGCCAGCGCCGGGACTCAGCGTTGGCGCCCGGAAACAAACCTACAACCAGAATCTCGTCCGCATCGGCCGCTCCGTCCATGGCGTCGCCGGTGTCCACGCCTTCCGGGGACCGGAGCACGGGTGCCGGCGGGTCTCCGTCCGCCTTCGCCCCCACGAGAACGAGAAACTCGTGCACCCGGTGTTCCGCGAGAAGCGGCGCACGCGCGACCGGGTCCGTGAGTAGCCACGTGCGCCAGCCGCCCGCCGTTCCGCGACGCATCTCGAGCCGCCCGAGGCGGAACATCAGGGCGCTCGAAGCAGACGGGGTCAGCAGGACACCGCGCCGGGCCCCGGACTCACGTATCTGGCGCCCTCCCGCAAGCACGTCGCGGCGGTCGCGCATTGGAAGCCGCACCGCATCCAGGCCGGCCATGTTCAGGATCGGCTGGAGACCTTCCACCAGCTGCACCGACAGACGCCGGCCAGCATCACGCTCGGCCGCCGCCGCGTAGCCGAGAGCCGGCAGGGCGAGGATCAGCTCGCCGAGGTGATTCGGCGCCCGGACGACCAAACCGCCGGCTTCGTCAGTCACCGACCTGCAGGACGGCGAGAAACGCTTCCTGCGGGATCTCCACCGATCCCACCTGTTTCATGCGCCGCTTCCCTTCCTTCTGCTTCTCGAGGAGCTTTCGCTTCCGCGTGATGTCGCCCCCGTAACACTTCGCCGTTACATTTTTGCGCAGCGCCTTCACGTTGGTGCGCGAGATCACGTCCCGCCCGATCGCCGCCTGGATGGCCACGTCGAACAGCTGCCGGGGAATCAGCTCCTTCAGCTTGCTCGCCATCTTGCGGCCGTATTCGTACGACTCCTCCCGATGCACGATCACGCTGAGCGCGTCCACCGGCTCCCCGTTCAACATGATGTCCAGCTTCACCAGGTCGGAGACCCGATAACCGGCCATCTCGTAATCGAGCGCCGCGTAACCTCGCGACACGGATTTCAGCCGGTCATAGAAATCCAGCACGATCTCCGCAAGCGGGATGTCGTACCGCAGTTCCACCCGGTCCGTGTCCAGGTACTCCAGGTTGAGGTACTCGCCACGCCGGTCGTGGCACAACTTCTGGATGCTGCCGATGTATTCGGCCGGCGAGACGACGTGTACCCTGACGTACGGCTCCTCGATCGACTCGATCCGTCCCCGTTCCGGCATCTTGCTCGGATTCTCGACCGAGAGCTCGTCTCCTCTGGTGAGCGTGACGTGATACTCCACGTTCGGGATCGTGGTCACCAGGTCGAGATCGAACTCGCGCTCCAGGCGTTCCTGGACGATCTCCATGTGCAGCAGGCCCAGGAATCCGCACCGGAATCCGAACCCAAGCGCCGTAGACGTCTCCGGCTCCCAGTGCAGGCTGGCGTCGCTCAGCTGGAGCTTGGCGAGCGCTTCGCGGAGCTCCTCGAACTGGTCGGTATCGGTCGGGTACAGACCGGCGAACACGACCGGCTTCGCTTCCTGGTAGCCCGGCAGCAGCTCGGACGCCCGGTTCCCCGCGTCCAGCAAGGTGTCCCCCACCCGGGTGTCTGCAATCCTCTTGATCTGGGCCGTCAGGTAGCCGACCTCACCGGCCTGAAGCTCGCCCACGGGTTGAAAGCCGAGGCACATGAAACCGGCTTCATCCACCTCGTACTCCGCCTCGCTCGCCCCGAAGCCTACGATCATGCCTTTCTTGATCGAACCGTCCACGACGCGGAGGAACGGGACGGCGCCCCGGTACTTGTCGTACATCGAGTCGAAGATCAGGGCCCTGAGCGGTGCATCCGGATCTCCGTAGGGCGGCGGCACCCGGTGCACGATGGCCTCGAGAATCTCGGCGACGCCGGTGCCCA
The DNA here is from genome assembly GCA_964602635.1 of uncultured Gemmatimonadota bacterium. Classification (GTDB taxonomy): domain Bacteria; phylum Gemmatimonadota; class Gemmatimonadetes; order Palauibacterales; family Palauibacteraceae; genus Benthicola. The sequence goes on from CAZRRU010000199.1 coordinate 10,889, forward strand.
TCTTGGCGGACGCAAGGAGTACGTCCTCCGGCTCGACCCCGATCAGCTCACAGATCTCATCGCGCCGTCTCTCGGGCTCGGCTGCCGGAAGATCGATCTTGTTCACTACCGGGATGATCTCGAGTCCGGCGTTGAGGGCGAGGAACAGGTTCGAGATGGTCTGAGCCTCGATACCCTGGCTCGCATCGACTACCAGAAGTGCCCCTTCACACGCCTCCAGGCTGCGGCTCACCTCGTATGTGAAATCGACGTGTCCCGGGGTGTCGATCAGGTTGAGCTGGTACTGCTTTCCATCGACGGCACGATACGGAAGACGGACTGCGTTGAGCTTGATCGTGATGCCACGCTCCCGCTCCAGGTCCATCGAGTCGAGGACCTGTTCCTTCATCTGCCGGGTCTCTACGGCGCCGGTGACCTCGAGCAACCGGTCGGCGAGCGTGGACTTGCCGTGGTCGATGTGGGCCACGATGGAGAAATTGCGTATCAGGTTCTGCGGCACGTTTTCCTCTTGAGCGGGTCACCAAGCCCGTGAATATAGACCTTTCAGACGTCGATCGTCAGCCCGTCCCATGCGGGCCGCACACCGTCCGGAAGCCGGGCCTCAAGCTCGGCATGGCCCTGGCGGTGCGTCAGGTGCGTCAGGTAGGTCGTTCCGGCTTCGAGCAGGCGGGCGGCGTCGATGGCTTCCTCGATGTTGAAGTGCGCCGGATGCGGGTTCCCGAACCAGAGCGCGTTGATGACCAGCACCCGAACGCCGCTCAGGAGCTCGACCGCGTCCTTGGGCACTTCCTTCGCATCGACGATCACCGCGAGGTCGCCCACCCTGAAACCGTAGCTGCGGTACCAGCCGTGAGGGAACGCCACCACGTCCAGGTCGAACCCGGCCGCACGGATCCGATCCCGATCCTGGAAAGTCACCAGGTCGAGCCCCGGTACGCTGGTCCCCGGGTTGGTCCTCACGTCCGGCCCCCAGAAGTAGGCGAAGCGCCTGCGGAGCTCCTCCTCGTACTCGGCACCCAGGTAGACCGGCAGGCGCGATTCCATCCGCGAAGTAAAGGCACGCAGATCATCGATGCCGTGCACGTGGTCGGCGTGCGCGTGTGTGAGGAAGACTCCGTCCAGACGGCCCACCCCGGCCGCCAGGAGCTGAAGTCGGAGCTCGGGCGGGGTGTCCACCAGCAGGCACCGGCCTTCGTGCTCGAGCAAGAGCCCGTGTCTGGTCCGCCAGTCGCGCGGATCGTCGGACCCGCACACGGCACAGCCGCAGCCCGGTACCGGGATTCCGAACGACGTGCCGGTCCCCAGGAACGTCAGCTTCATGACCTCACAACGTCTCGATCCGCATGTAGTTCGTCGTGCCCGGAATGTCGAACGGCATACCCGCGGTGACCACGCACGGCTGTCCGGGCTCGGCGATGCCGCATTCAAAGGCGTACCGACGTGCCCGGGCCAGCATCAGATCGTAGCTCACCGGCTCGTCATGGTGCACGGGGACCACGCCCCAGGCCAGGGCGAGTTGACGGTAGGTCCGCTGGTTGTCCGTGACGGCCAGGATCGGAACGAGCGGTCGCTGCGCCGCGAGAAGGCGCGCCGTGAAACCGCTGGTGGTGAGCGTGATCAGGAACGGCGCCCGCAGACGATGCGTAGCCTCGACCGCGGCCCCGGCGATCGCCCCGGGCACCGTGCGATGCACCGGCGCGTGCACGAGCGGGGCCGCGAAGTCGGACGGATCCTCCAGGAAACCTGACTCACCCTCGATACGACGGATCACGCGGTCCATCGTCTCCACCGCCTCGGCCGGGTAGGCGCCGACGGCCGTCTCTCCGGAGAGCATCACGACGTCGGTACCGTCGAGCAGAGCGTTGGCGACGTCCGACACCTCGGCCCGAGTCGGACGAGATGACGACGTCATGGATTCGAGCATCTGCGTCGCGGTGATCCCGATCGACACCGACTCCCGGCTCAGCCGGAGCACTCGCTTCTGGACGATCGGAACTTCCTCGAAGTCGAGCTCCACTCCGAGGTCGCCGCGGGCCACCATGACCCCGTCCGCAGCCGCGACGATCTCGACCAGATTCCGGACTGCCTGCTCCTTCTCGATCTTCGCTATGATCAACACGTCGTCCTTGATCAGTTTGCGAAGCTCGTCCAGGTCCGCCGCCCGACGGACGAAGCTCAGGGCCACGTAGTCCACGCCTTGCTCCAGCGCGAATTCCAGGTCGAGCCGGTCCTTGTCGGTCATGCTCGGCACGGCAAGCGCCTTGCCCGGCAGGTTGAGGCCCTTGCGGGACAGCAGCGTGCCTCCGGTCTTTGCCCGAGCGGTCACCCGGTTGTCCTCCACCTCTTCGACCGCGAAGGCGATGCGCCCGTCATCGAACAGGAGGCGGTCTCCACTCTCGAGCTCGCCGGCGAGGTCCGGATACGTGATCGGAATCGCCCCGCCCGTGGTCCCCGCGTCGGCATCGTGCCGGGCCTCGAATACGTAGGTCTCGCCCAGCACGACGTTCACGGGCGCGGGAAGGACCCCGACCCGGATCTTCGGACCCTGCAGGTCAGCCAGGACGGCCAGGGGCCGGCCCACGTCACGGGCTACCTCACGGGTCATCCGGATGGTTTCGGCCGCGTCGGCGTGCGAGCTGTGCGAGAAGTTGACGCGGACCGCGTTCATCCCGGCGTCGACGAGACGGCGAAACTTCTCGGGGTCCCGGGACGCGGGCCCGATCGTGCAGATGATCTTGGCGCGACGAATCACCTGGGGTGGTCCTCGTTTTCAGTGTTGCTCGGCGCCGGAAGTCGATCCCGGAGTCCCGGTGATAAAAAAAGGCCCGGCCCCGCATGCACGGGAGCCGGGCCTCGTGATGCGGCCCCGTCAGGCGTGCACGGGAGCGTCCAGCGTGAGCTCCGGCCGATGATCCAGCAACCAGCGGTGCAGACTCATGAGGCCGCGCAGAGGTACGCTTTCCAGGGCGCTCGGTTCCAACCCGGGAATAATGCAGGCGGCCGCCCGCTGGAAGAAATACGTCTTCTGCTTCTGTCGCTGCTCCAGCGAGAGGTTCGCACCGCCGGGAATATCCGGAATGGGTTCCAGCAGACGCCGATAGCTGAACACTTCCCGTGGAGAAAAATGATCCGGGATGTGATAGGCCCTGCCCTCGAGCTCGAAGGATCCGTCACCGATGATGAGAAGGTCCGGAATCGCTACACCCATAGCACTAGCTCCTTGCCAGGACATGAAACTTCCGTCTCTATCATCCAGGCGGCCAGTCGACCGCCGTATTGCCCCGTGTAGCCGCGCGGGCGAGCCCGGCGTGTGCCTTCCGAGTACGGCACGGCGCCCCCGCCAAAAGGCGAAGCGCAACTGACGGGCCGATCTCTTGCATTGCTGCCCGCCGGGCGCCGGCCGCACCGAAACCACCCGATATCCAACCCGAGGAAACCCCGAAGCCACAATATCTGGTGTCGGCCGATAATACGGCCGCTAGATGTTGTGGTCAAGTTTTCGGGGCGACGCGTGGCCGGAGGTCTGCCTTGAATCCCGGGCTCCGGACTCCCATCTTCCGTTGGCGCTTTCGCTTCGACGCCCGGTGGGGCGTGGCGGAGCGAGGGACATGACGATTGCGGAGCAAGCGATGGCACGCGAAAAGGGCGTTGTGAAGTGGTTCTCGACCGAGAAAGGCTACGGTTTCATCCGCCGGGAGGGGGGTGACGAGATCTTCGTCCACCACACGGACATCGAGGTGGACGGGTATGCGTCGCTGAAGAACGGCGAGACGGTCGAATTCGACGTGTTCGACTCCGATCGTGGCCCGAAGGCCCGGAACCTCGTTCCGCTGGACGTGGCTGGCACGAGCCCCGCCCCTGGCGCGAAGACAGGCGAGCGAGGCGCGAAGACCGAGACCAGATCGCGAAGCGGGGCCCGGGGTCGGAAGCGCGGTAGCCGCTCCGGCTCGGAATCGGGCGGAAGCACGAAGGGCCCGCAGGGCCCGAAGGACCAGGCGGAGGCAAAAAAGTCGCTCGCCGCCCAGTTGCGCGAGCGCCTTGGCGGGAGGTTCCCCGGCTTCGGCGGTTGAACCCGAGCCCGATGGCGAGCAGTGGATCGCCGTGGATCGGCAGCCTCTTGAGATTCTGCCCCACCCGGCACTATCTTTAAGGGCTTGGAATGGAACGCGCGTCGAGTGGCGCGGGCATCAGACACGACCAAAAGGGGACAGACCGTTGGAGATCCATATCGGGGAGGGCCAGAACCTGGAGAAGGCTCTCCGGCAGTTCCGGCGCAAAGTACAGCGTGCCGGCATCCTGGCCGACATGAGACGGAAGCGCCGGTACGAGAAGCCGAGCGAGGCCAAGCGGCGGAAGGCCAAGGCGGCCGAGCGTCGCCGCGTGCGCAGCGCCCGGCGCCGCGCACGTCGGTAATCCCCTTTCAGTACCTGGCGGGCCCGGACTGACCGCGAGCACCCGGCACCGCGACCGCACCTCACAGACCCGACTTGAATGCGCCGGCCACGGTGGGCCGGTGTTCGTGTCTTCCCGCCCCGCAGATCACCCGCTCGTGGGCTCTACATGAGCGCCGCGGGCAGTTTGTGCTGGGCCAGCGGAGTCGTGCGGCCATCCACCGAGTTTCGGCCGCACATGGGCGACCGGGCTTTCCGCTACGGCGACGGCGTGTTCGCTACGCTGGCCCTGCGCCACGGCCGCCTGCTGGACGCGCGTGCACACGTCGCGAGGCTGAACTCTTCGGTCGGATCGATCGGCCTTTCGACTCCCGACGCCGTGAGCTCAGTGGATCGCCTGTGTGAGGTTCTCGAACTGGTGGGCGTTGATGGGACGACGGACGGCGTGGTCCGCGTCCAGGTGAGCGCCGTCGCCAGCGGGCGTGGGTATCGCCGCGGTGCGGAGACCGCCGGGGAACTCGTGGAGCTTCACCCACTGCCGGATCGGAGGGCCCTGACCGTGACCGTGCTCGGCGCGGAGGAGGCTCCGATCCCATCGCTACCTGCAGTGAAGACCTGCAGCGCCCTGGCTCACGTGCTGTGCGCGGCGGCCGCCGAACGGCGCGGCGTGGACGAGGCCGTGCGCACCGCCGGAGGACGTCTGCTCGAGGCATCCGCCTCGAATCTGTTCTGGGAAGCGGACGGGGAATTGTACACGCCTTCCAATTCCCTTCCCCTGTATCCCGGGGTGACCCGCTCGGTCGTCATACGGGAGGCGCGCCGAGCCGGCTGGATCGTGCACGAAGGTGAGTTCGGTCCTCGGGCCTTCGAGAGCGCCGGCGGCGCCTTTCTCACGAACGCCGTGCGCGGGCTGGAGCCGATCGCCGAGCTGGATGGAACCTCTCTCGACTGGCCGGCAACGCTGGAAACGCTTCGAGCGACGGTGGAGGAGGCCCGGACCGAGGCGGGCGTTCCGGTCACCGTTCGGGCCGGCCCGCACGACGGATCCCGGTGAGCACCATCCTGCGGCCCGGCGGTTTCGAACCGGTTGCCGTCGGATGTCGGCGGGCGGTCGTGCCCTCGCCGTGGCTCCCTCATTCGGTGGCCGTCTTCCTCATCGAGTCCGCCGGCGACTGGCTCGTGGACGCTGGAGCGGGCGGCGTTGAGTCGGTCGAGGCTCTGCGCGAGGCGCTCGGCGGAACCCTCGGCCCGGGGCGTGAACCGGACGGGGTGATCCTCACACACTCGCACCTGGACCATGCCGGGGGCCTCGGGGCTCTTGGCCCCGCATTGGTGATCGCACACCAGGACGCCTTTGCAGCGTTCGAGGCGGACGAGCGGACTCCGGCCGGACTTCCGTTCTCGACAGTACAGGGAGCGTCCGGACCGGTCCCCGGCATCCCGAACTGGGAGTGGGTGCTGGGCGAGGGACACGCGCCCGGTCATCTGCTCCTGTGGCAGCCGGAGAGCGGGACCCTGCTCGGGGGCGACCAGTTCCTGCACGGTCTCAAGACACCGCTCAGAATCGCCGACCCGGCGGAAGATTCGTTCGGAGCCTATCTCGACACGCTCGACCGGGTCGCCGCCCTGCGACCGGCGATCGTGCTCACCAGCCATACCAATCCGATTGCCGAGCCCGCCGCATGGCTCGACCGGGAGCGTCGCCGCCTGGCGAGACAGCTGGATCGGACACGAAAGGCGGTTCGGGACGGGGCTCGCACGGCCTTAGAGGTCACCGACCGGACGTACGGCTCGATCCCCGGCCCGGGGGCGCGCCAACTCCTTCTCAGGGAAAAGCTGGCGGCTCTCAGACATCTCGCATCCGAAGGCGAGATCCGCCGGCACCTGGTCGACGGGCAGGAAACCTTCGAGCCCTAGGTGGACCCGAACCGCCGCTCGACGTATGCCTCGAGGATCTCGATGAACTGGGCCACGATATCTTCGCCGCGAAGCGTGGAGTGATGCTCGCCGTCCACGTACACGGGAGCGCTCGGCTCCTCGAAGCTCCCGGGAAGCGAGATGCCTATGCTGGCGTGGCGCGATTCTCCCGGCCCGTTCACCACGCAGCCCATGACCGCCACCGACAGGTCCTCTACTCCCGCATGGCTGTCCCTCCACGCAGGCATTCGCTCACGCAGCCACCCCTCGATGTCCTGAGCCATCTCCTGGAAGAAGGTACTCGTCGTGCGCCCGCAGCCCGGACAGGCCGTGACCTGGGGCTCGAAGCTCCGGAGCCCGAGTGACTGGAGTAGCTGGCGCGCCACCAGGACTTCCTCCCGACGGTCGCCCCCCGGCGCCGGAGTGAGAGAGACCCTGATCGTATCGCCGATCCCCTCGGCCAGCAGGATCCCGATCCCGGCAGCACTGGCCACCGTGCCCTTCCGGGCCATTCCCGCTTCCGTGAGCCCGAGGTGCAGCGGGTAGTCCGACAGCGGTGCGAGCGCTCTGTACACCCGGAGCAGGTCCGGGACGGCCGACACCTTGGCACTCAGGATGATCGCATCGTGGGGGAGGCCTATCTCCTCGGCCACTCGAGCCGAGCCCATGGCACTCTCCACCACGGCGGCGATCATCACGGCATCGGCTGCCGCCGGCTCGGGCAGGGCCGCGTTGTCGTCCATCATGCGTGTGAGAAGGGCCGCGTCCAGTGATCCCCAGTTCACTCCGATGCGGACCGGTTTCCGGTTTTCGATCGCGCACTCCACGATGGTCGCGAAGTGGTCATCCCATTTCTTCGCCCCGACGTTGCCCGGATTGATCCGGTACTTCGCCAGGGCCGCCGCGCAGTCGGGATTCCCGGGCAGCAGGATGTGACCGTTGAAGTGGAAATCACCGATGATCGGAACCATCACTCCCATCGCGTCCAGCCGGGTGACGATGGAGGGAACGGCCGCCGCCGCGGAGGAGCTGTTCACCGTGACTCGAACCAGCTCGCTTCCCGCTTCCGCGAGCTCCGCGACCTGCCGCACGGTGGCCTCCACGTCGGCCGTGTCCGTGTTGGTCATCGACTGCACGACCACCGGGTGGGCGCTCCCCACCCGTACGTCTCCGACTCTTACGCTCGAGGTTCGGCGGCGGGCCAGGAGGCCCTTCTCGGGAACGGCGCAGGGGGGAGGTGACTCGGGGCTCTCCATGTCGCTCCACGTGCGGACGGTGCGGACGGTCTCGATCCCGGCGGTTCGTGCGCCGGGGAGTGACGGCGCCCTAAGCTACCCCTGCCGGACCACAAAGAAAAACCCCCGGATCTCTCCGGGGGTCGCGCCCGCCGGTCGGCCCGCGCGGGGGCGGGGCCGACCCACGTATCAGGGTCCGTCGCTTCGCTGTACGGCTTCGCTCACGCTTGGCGGGCGCTGGTTTCCTTCCAAAACGCGTCAAAACGGGAATCGAGAAGCCGGCGTCGCTCGCGCCGCATCTCGATCTCGAAGGCCGAGCGGTTCGCTGCTACCGCCTCCCGCAGCCATCTCCTCGACAGCACGGGATGCTTCAGCCGTGAATCGACCGCCGTCGCTCCGGCCACTCCGACCGTCCTGTGGAGCTTGGGCATCGTCGTCCTCCTCGATCCTGCGCGTTTGTCCACCGCGGTGCGCTTGTTATCCACGGCGAATCCACGATAATCGCGGAATTTTCCACATGAAGCGCAACATCTTGGGGCATCACTAAAGTAAGACCACAAGATATGGTGGTCAAGGTCGGGTCACCGTCTCAGCGTTTCACGACCGGCTCGAAACCGAAGTACTTCCGCACCAATCCCATCTGCCCCACGTGGTACGCCTCGTGGAATGCCAGGAACGTGATGCCGCCCAGGATCGAACGATCCTCGGTCGGAAAGCGCTCCGGGGACTCGGCGTCGAGCTCGGTGGCTGACATCTCCGACAGGCACTGCAGAGTCGCCTCGTGCAGCTCGTCCCACTCGGCCACCACCTCGTACAGGGGAGGGTACTCCTTCATCATCGCGATATCCGTCGCGGCGTCGAACAAGGTCTGCCACGGGTTCGTCCGCTCGTGGCCCGCGAGCTTCATCAGATAGAACCGGGCGTCCAGCGCGTGGCAGGCGATGAATGCCAGGCTGTTCGTATGATCGTTCGGCCGCCGCTCGCCGGAGGCCTGGTCCATGCCTTCGAGGGCCCGTCGGAAAAGGGCCGCGTTGAGCTCGAGGATGTTCATGACTGCCTGCAGCCTGTTGTCCACCAATGGCCTCCTATCGCATCTCGTTGAGTCTCTCCACGGCTTCTCCCAGCAGCTCCACCGTCTTGCAGAAGGCGAAGCGGACCAGGCGTCGACCGTCCTCCGGATCCAGGAAGAAGCTGGAGCCCGGCACCGAGGCGACCCCGTGCTCTGCCGTAAGCCACACGGCGAACTCGTCGTCAGGCAGGTCGCTGAGGTCGCTGAAGTCGGCAAGGACGTAGTACGAGCCCTCGGGCGGATCGCACCGGAAGCCTGCCCGCTGGAGGCCCGGGATCAGGACGTCGCGCCGGGCTCGATACTGTCGGGCCATGTCGGAATAGTAGTCCGGCCCGAGGGTCTCCATGGCGACCGCCACCGCCTCCTGGAGGGGTGCCGGGGCCCCGACCGTGAGGAAGTCGTGCACCTTCCTGATCGCGTTGGTCGCGTCGGGCGGCGCCACGATCGTGCCCACCCGCCAGCCCGTCACGGCGAAGGTCTTGGAGGCGCCGCTCACGGTGATCGTCCGGTCGCGCATGCCTTCAAGCGTGGCGATCGGCACGTGCTCGCCCTCGTAGTAGATGTGCTCGTAGATCTCGTCCGTGACCGCGTAGGCGTCGTGCCGCCGGCAGAGCTCCGAGATACCCTCCAGGTCACGCCGCGACGCCACCCGCCCGGTGGGGTTGTTGGGCGTGTTGATCACAATGGCCCGCGTGCGGTCCGAGAACGAGGCCGCCAGGCGGTCCAGGTCGAGTTCTTCCCTGCCCCACATCGGGACGTACACCGGTTTCGCGTCACACAGAAGGGTGTCCCGGTCGTAGTTCTCGTAGAACGGCTCGAAAACGATCACCTCCTCACCCGGGTCCACGATCGCGAGCAGCACGGACACCATGGCCTCGGTGGCGCCACACGTGACCGTGACTTCGGTTTCCGGGTTCACATCCATGCCGTACCAGTCGTAGTACTTCAGGGCGACCGCGTCGCGCAGGCGCTTCGATCCCCACGTGATCGCGTACTGGTTGATGTCGGAGTGAATCGCCCGGGCGGCGGCTTCCTTGAGGAGGGCCGGAGCCGGAAAGTCAGGAAAGCCCTGGGCGAGGTTGATCGCGTCGTGCTCCTGGGCGACCCGCGTCATCTCGCGGATGACCGACTCCGTGAAGAGCTGCGTGCGGTGCGACGTGTGCATGGGGAAATGTTAGCGGTCGATCTTCGATGCGGCGAGACTGCCGGCGGCCACACGAGACCGCCAACGGTCAGTACGCCATTCCCCGGGTCCGAACCACCAGCATCCCTATGTACAGGACGTAGCCGACCAGAAACGCGATTCCCACGGGACGCCGGATCGGGCGCTTCAGCCACACGAAGACGCTCAACAGCACAGTTGCCCCGAGCATCACCGGGAAGTCGAGAGTGAACAGGCCACCCGGAATCTCTATCGGGGACGGACTGATGACGGCACCCACGCCCATGATCGCCAGGATGTTGAAGATGTTGCTCCCGACCACAGTTCCGACCGCGACTTCCGTGCGCTTCTGGACCGCGGCCATGAGCGTCGTGGCGAGCTCCGGGAGTGACGTGCCGAAAGCCAGGATCGACAGCCCGACCACCGTCTCGTTCACCCCGAGATGGGTAGCGATGTCTACCGAGGCATCCACGACCAGCTTCGCGCCGATCGGAAGTGCGACAGCACCCACCACGATGAATAGAGTTATGATCCACGGGTTCTCCGGCAACCCGAGAACCCATTCCATTGGCGGTTTGAGCTCGGATTCGCGATAGGCCTGGGCCGCCTCGCGCGCCGTCACCATGGTAATGGCGACGAGTCCACCGAGCAGCACCGCGCCACTGATCGGAGTCAGGGCTCCCGCCGCGCACATCGCGACCAGCAGGACCGTGGCCAGAATCATGAAGACGCTGTCCCGCCGTACCGAGTGCTCGCCGTACGTGAGTGGGCAGACCACGGCCGCGGCGCCAGTCACCAGGAGCACGTTGGCGATGTTGCTTCCGATCACGTTCCCCAGGACCAGGCCTGGGTACCCGGTCAGGGCAGCCTGCAGAACGACTACGAGCTCTGGAAGGGACGTTCCGAACGCGACCACCGTGAGGGCAATCACCGTCGGCGCGACATGGAACCGGCGGGCCAGGGCGACGGACCCGCGGACGAGCAGATCTCCGCCGGCCAGGAGGTATACGAGACCACCGGCCAACTGAATGAGCTGGGTGGCGTGCATCAGGCTTCCTGCGGGCCCTTGATCTGTCGGGCGATCGCGTACAGCAGGCCGGTCTCGGGATCGGGATAGGAATTCCAGCGCAGGTACGTCCACGAGCCGTCGGCACACTGGAACCGATTGACGAACGAGATCGTCGGCACCCCCTGGGCCAGCTTCGCGATCTCGTTCTGGGTGGGCTCGAGATCTTCAGGGTGCACGAGGTCGAAAAATGGACGGCTCAGAAGCTCCTCGCCCGTCCAGCCGAGCGCCCCCTCGAACGCCGGATTGGTGCGTTTGAAGTATCCGTCCGTGCCGGCGATACAGAGCAGGTCGAGAGACACATCGAAGAACTTCTGGAACTGGTGAAGCTCGGTGACCTGTTCCTGCAGCTCCTCGGCCATGTGATTGAACGTGGTGGCCAGGAGCCCGATCTCATCCTCCCGTTTCACGGCCGCCCTCGCGTTAAGGTCTCCCTCGCGAATCTGGTTCGCCGTCTTCGCCAGGTCGTGGATCGGCGTCGCGAACCGGAAGCCGAGGATCACCGCCACCAGGATGCCGATGCCGGCCAGGGACAGGGCGAGCGCGAACATCTCCTCGCGGAACTTGTAAATCGACTCCCGCTTCTCGGCGGTGTCGAACTTCACGACGAGTCCCCAGCCGGGCTCCGGCAGATACCGGGTCGCGGCCCACACCGGTTGACCGCGGTAGTCGACGACGCCCTCTGTGCGCACCTCCTCGAGCTCGTCGAAGGCGAGGAGAGCGGGATCGTCAGCCCCATCCAACACGAGCCCCCCGACCTGCTCCTGCCCGTCGACCGGGTGGCGCACCGAGTGGAGCGTGCGTGCTCCCGCCGGGTGCCGGGTCACGATCATCAGCTCACCCGTCCTGCCGAGTCCCGTCGTGTCGCTCGTCAGGTCCAGGATCCGCAGGCCGTTCAGAACGACCAGGAGGTAGCCGACGCGCTCGCCGTCCAGCACGAGCGGGGTGGTGTAGCCCACTCGCGGATACCCTTCCTCGGTGACCACGGCACCGAGGAAGGCTACGTCACCCGACGGTTGTGGCGAGAACTTCGGGGACAGGGAGGCGTCGATCGAGTCCATCGGGAGCCCGACTTGCGCCAGGGGTCGGCCCCGATCGTCGTACACGGCAAGAGAAGCCACGCTGGTGACCGAGCCCGCGGCATCGGCCAGGATCCGCTGGATTCGCTCCAAATCGTCCGGGTTTCCGTACTCCCGATAGTCCCGCAGGCTGATGCGCAGCTGAGTGCGGCTGGCGATAAGGAGAACGCGCTCGCGCCAGCCAAATTCAATGCTCGACAGGGCATCGGCGCTGGACTCAGCCAAACCCTCGAGCTGCTCGGTGGTGCCCTCGCTGATCATGCGATCGGCGGTCATGTACATGAAGGCGCCGAACGCCGCCATACTGCCGAGCGTCACCGCGACGAGAGCGAAGACGAGCTTGGTTCGAATGTCCACGCTTCGAGGATAGGCGATCCGTCGATTGTGGGCCAGTTGCCGATGGGCTCAGCGGATGGCAAACCCCGAGATGTGAGGCTGGTACGGCGTGCGGCCGGAGCCGTCGAACCGCTCCAGCTCGAGCTCGGTGAACCTGGCGTTCCCGATCGTGGAAGCCGTGTCTCGGTTCAGGTTGCAGCCCTCGCCCAGCCAATGCCACGGACGGTGGATCCCGTCCTGAACTTTCCGAAGGCGCGTGCCGGGCTCTGCCGCCACGTGCTCCAGAAAGGCAAAGCGGCCACCGGGTCTGAGGACGCGGCATACCTCGGAGAGGACCTGCTCGGGATCGCGCACGCTGCACAGGACGAGGGTCGAGACCACCAGGTCCGCGCTCGCCGAGTCCACTTCCATCCCCTCCGCCCCCGCGTGCCGGAGGTCGATCTCGACGCCGTGTTTAGCCGCCTGCGAGTACATGCGCTTCAACATCATCGGGTTCGGCTCGACGGCGATTACCCTCGTGCCCCGCGGATAGTACCGGAAGTTGGCACCGGAGCCGGGTCCGAGTTCGACGATTACCGGCGGCGGCTCGCCGAAGATGCGGAGCTTCCGCTCGCCGTACTCGCGGTGCATCGGCTTCTCGGCGGCCGCGAGGAACCACGAGTTGAGGCGTCCACGGACGGGGTGGGGTTTGTGGGCCATGGGGGGATTATGGGCGGAAGCGGGAGCGGGGACCAGTTGGGGCCGGTGGCGATCCGGTGGGTAGATGCCGAGTTTAGTGGGATGGCTGCCAGAAAGAAGCGAAAGAAGACTGGGAAGGGTCCGGCCGCGCCATCCGAGCTCACGGGCATCGCGCTCCTGCTGGTGGAGTCGCCCGTGGAGAGGCTCGATCTTCACGGAATGAACGCCCGCCAGGCCGAGACCCGCGTTCAGTTCTTCTTCCAGCGCCACGCCGCGACTTCTCCCGGACGGGTGGTCCACGTCATCACCGGGAAAGGGACCCGATCGCAGGGAGCACCCGTCCTGCCGAGTCTCGTGCGCGAAATGCTTCAGGACGACCTGAGCCGGGTTGTGGCGGATTGGGCGGGACTTCACGGTGGAGGCGGGTTCGCCGTGCGGATCGCGGGAGGCTGAAGCCGCGGTAGCTCGTGAGTCCGGAGCCTTCCGGTGGCCGACATCTCCAAAGACGTTTCCGCGGAAACGTCCTTAGTGGTTGTCAAGAAGCCTTGTGACAGTTCTGGCACGGACCTGAGGGCGCCTTCGAGGCTCGGGCAGCTGAGAGTGAATGAACGTGACCAAGAGCGCCTCTCCTATCTCGGGTCGGTAG
>CAZRRU010000200.1:0-20502 GCA_964602635.1 uncultured Gemmatimonadota bacterium
GTGCAATACAACCGGCTTGCCGCCTCGGCTTCGCTCCAACGTTTCTCCCGTGGCTCGTTTTCTGCGCGCAATTCCGAATAGCCGTTACTTCGGAGAACTGCCCGGTTCCGTTCTTCGGGATCCGTCAGGTCGAAGATATCAACCGCATTGGTCGTTCCGCCGAGATGGAACCGTGGGATGTGGGTGGACGCTACAACAAGCCAATCGCCCGGCGCATCCTCGAGGAGGCCGGGCTCTCCGGAGGTTCGCCACGCGCGATTACGCGTTCAAGTTCGTATTTCCATGGGCCCTGGCGCGGGCTACGGAACGATACCGGGTCAGCGAAGAGGTGCTTCGGCTGGTGGCCTGACCGGTCGAACGAACCGGCCTTGTATCACCTCGCACGCAAATCCTCGAAGAGGTCTACGTGTCGCTCGACCTCCAGCTGGATGCCGTACTCGCGTACGGCCACATCGCGGCACCGCTGCCTCATGCAGGACAGTCGATCGGTGTCGGCAAGAGCCCGAACGATGGCTTCCGCAAAACCCTGCGAGTCCTCGGCTTCTGCCAGGTCCCCGGTCTCGTCCGGGTGCACCCGCTCAGGAATGCCTCCGACTCGAAAGGCGATGACCGGGGTTCCGCACGCGTGGCTCTCCATCATCACGAGGGGAGAGTTGTCCGCTCGACTGGTGAGCAGCATCAGGTCCGCCGCCGAGTATGCGATGGCCTTGAGCCGGTCAGACGTTACGTATCCGAGCGCGGCGACCGGAAGGCCGGTGGCCTGTTCCAGTGACTCGCCCTGATTGCCGAGGGCAAGGAGGTGCGTGTTGGCCCGAATGTGATCGGGCAGGAGGTGCAGCGCTTCAACCAGAAGGTCGCCGCCCTTACGACGGTCTACCAGGTTCTGAGCGACCGTCAGCAGCACGAAAGCGTCATGGGGAATCCCGAGGGCCTCACGCACGACCGCACGCGGCGCGGGTCTATACACCTCGGTGTCCAGGCCGTAAGGGATCTCGACCAACGGATGGTCGCCGAGGCTGGTCTGCTGGATGATCTCAGTCATCCAGTGACTCTTGCTTACGAAGGTGATCTTCGCTCGGGCGAACGCCCGTCGCTTGAGCTTCCATTCCAGGCGGGTCGCATCTCGCCTAACGGGGGGATTTTCTCCGAGGTACGGACACTCTCCACAACCGGAACGCCACCTCTCACAGTCGAAGCTGAAACCGCAGTGTCCGGTCACCGCCCACATGTCGTGAAGGACGAAGGCCGTCGGCTTGTCGTGCGAGACGGCCGGAAGGGCCAGATAGGAAAAGGCGCCGCTGTGCGTACCGTGGAAGACCAGGACATCGGCATCCCGCACGAGCTCCTGCCGCGTAAGATAAAACGATCCCAACCTGTGGATGTCATTCAACCCGGCTCGACGCGTAGCTCGCCTGAGTTTGGCCTCGAGTCCCAGACGACGGATCTCCGGGAGTTGTCCTACTCGTTCGGTGGAGCCCCTCGGCTTCTGTACCAGGACGTGCGAATCCTCACCCGCCCTCAGCAGTCCGTGATGCAATCGGTCCATGGCCACGCCACCGCCACCTCCCGAGTGACTGATCCCCTTGTGGATATGTACGATACGCATGTTTATGATCTGTAAGATTCGGTGATGGCTTCCGGAGCGCGCGTCCCGTGCTCCACGTCGCTGGCAGGGGGCGTTGACGCAACCCGCGTGCCGTGAATTCGTCGCGTACCGTTTCCTGACGCTTCCTGACCGGCGCCGAGACTCGGTAAGCTTGTGTTACCAATCAACGGTTGGGTAACGTGGACCCAGTCCATGTAGAACCGCGAGACCAGACGCCGGCGCCGGTAGTACTCATGCATATTTCCGATCAACCCGGAGGCGGGATGTCCGCGCGGGTCTACTCCTTCGACGTTTTCGATACCTGTCTGGTTCGAACGTTCGCCCAACCCACGGATCTCTTCTACGTCCTTGCCGAGAACTTGCTCAGCGAGGTCGGCCGCGAGCCCAATCGACATGACGTCTCAGCGATCGCGCACCTTCGCATCGACGGGGAGCGGATCGCAAGGGCGCGCTCGAGCCGGGATGATGTGAGCCTGGCCGAGATCTACGAGAGCGTGGAGAACCTGGGCCAGTACGGCGTACGCGCCGAGACCATGGCTTCGAAGGAGCTCGAACTCGAGCGTCACAGCGTCCGGCCGATCGCTGATACGAGACGGCGCATAGACGACCTTCGATCGCGAGGTGAGCGCGTCGTCTTCATCTCGGACATGTATCTGCCCGAGTCGGCGATCCGCGAGATGCTCGAGGACCACGGATTCTGGCGACCGGGAGACGGACTCTATGTCTCCAATACAATTGGTTCCACCAAGGGGTCGGGACGGCTGTTCGAACACGTCCTGTCCGCTGAGGGCGTCGCGCCTGACGCGCTTCGTCACTACGGCGATAACGCTCATTCGGATGTCGAAGTCCCGCGACGGATGGGGATCGACGTACCTGAAGTCTGTAAGCCTCTGCTGACTCACCACGAGCTAGCAGTCCTGGCGGAGGGCGAAGCAGAGAGTTGGATCCGCTCGAGAATCGCCGGTACGAGCCGGGCAGTCAGAATGTCCGTGGACGTGGGCTCGGACTCCCTGATCATCGATATGGTGGCTGACGTCGCCGGGCCGCTACTGGTGACGTTCGTCGCATGGGTGCTGGACAGTGCGCAGCGCCAGGACGTTGACCGTCTCTATTTCGTCTCACGCGACGGTCAGGTCCTTCTGCAAATCGTTGATGCGCTGTCCGAATATGTGACCGTGCCTGAATGCCGATATCTCTACGGTTCTCGGCAGGCCTGGCTACCGGGCTGCGTCTCCCTTGAAGATCCCAGCACGCTCATGTGGATCACCAAGGGATCGACGGCTCCGCGCCATATGCTCAGGAAGCTCCTGGTCGATCCGGCGCACGTGGCCGAGGCTCTTGCGAACACGGGTCTGAGTCCGGAATGGCTCGACGAGCCGTTATCAGGCCAGTCTCTGGAGCACTTCTTCCAACTGCTCCAGCGGCCGGAAGTCAGAGGACTTGTTCAGGAGGGGACTGCCGCCGCGAGAGAAAGGACGTGCGCCTATTTGCGCGATGAGGGCTTGGCCGACGAAGGAACATGGGCGATGGTCGACGTCGGCTGGTCTCTGAATCTGCAATGGGCGCTGCGGCGCCTGCTCGCCGAGATGGGACTCGGTGACCGGGTGCAAGGCTACTATCTGGGGGTCAACGCCGAGCGACATCCGAGGTCGCAGGTGGGACCCTACCAGGCCTGGCTGATGCCCGACGAATTCGACGATCTGGCACAGCGCCTGTGGCACAGGGCGATGATCATCGAGGATGCCTTCCTCATGCCGGATCACGGCAGCGTGCTGGGCTTCGGACCGGGAGACGGGCCCATCGAGCCCATCTTCGAGAACCGGTCCGCGGATCCGGCAGGGGAGGAGTTCCGCCGTGTGGAGCGCAAGGCCCTGATAGCCTACGCCGAGGAGATCGGCAAGTCGGGTCTTCTTCCGAGTCATCTCCCGGCCCTTCGCGCGGCGGCGCTCTCGAGCGTTGCGCGATTCGTCGGGACCCCGACACAAGCCGAGGCCAGCACGATCGGTTGGATGCGCTGCGTGGCTGACGCCACGCACGAAGGATCTCTCGCTTTCACATTGGCGAAAGAGCTCACCCTGCGCGATGTCTGGCTCAGGTTCGTTGCACGCTGGCTACCGGGTATGCCGGGGGTCATCGGTTGGGACCTGAAGGAAACCGATGGATGGACAGAAGGATCTCTGGCCCTTTCCAGTCCCCTGATTCAAAAGCTCTTCGGGGCGGCCTCGCGTCCCTGGCCGTGGCGTCGATGGGTTCGGAAGGCCCGCCGAGCCCTGAGACGGTAGGCGCCGTAGGTCCCGCAACCTGGAGCCCGGCGGGACCTGCCTGCACACCGCTCACGGACTTGCCTATACTGGGACTGCGCACGCACTGCCGCGTCCGCTAAACGAAGAGAGTCGCTGGTGCTCAAACACACGCTGATTGGCGCGGTAGCCGGGGCCGTGATCGGATTGGTGCTCGGTAACCTTGGCATCGGTGTTGGAGTTGGTGCCGGGATCGGGCTGCTGCTCGGCGTCCGACGACATGGCCCCAGCAAGAGGGGAGACTGATGGGCAAGAAGATCCTGATGCTCGCGGGTGACTTCGTGGAAGACTACGAGGTGATGGTTCCGTTTCAGGCACTCCAGATGGTCGGGCACACCGTGCACGCGGTGTGTCCGGACAAGAACGCAGGGGAATCCGTAAAGACTGCCATCCATGACTTCGAGGGCGACCAGACGTACACCGAAAAGCCCGGGCACAACTTCGGCCTGAACGCGACGTTCGCGGACGTCGACCCCGCAGCATACGACGCGCTCGTCATTCCCGGTGGTCGCGCTCCCGAGTACCTCCGCCTCAACGACGAGGTACTCGACATCGTCCGCCATTTCATGTCGAGCGGTAAGCCGGTGGCAGCGGTCTGTCATGGAGCTCAGCTTCTGGCGGCGGCGGGCGTCCTGGAGGGCAGGGAGTGTTCCGCGTATCCCGCCTGTGGACCCGAGGTGGCCGCGGCCGGCGGGACTTTCGTGGCGAGGGACTGGCCCGAAGCACACGTGGACGGGAACCTGGTTACGGCACCAGCCTGGCCGGCCCATCCCGCGTGGCTCGCGGAGTTATTGAAGCTTCTCTGACGCCAGATCCGCCGGGCGGCGGTCGGAAGAACCTGCGTGCGATGCACGGGTGCTATCGCCTATAATCAAGGCGGAGCAAAGCGGTCCGTATCAGGAAATGAGTCGCCGGTGCTCAAACACGCGCCGATCGGTGCGGGGGTCGGGTCCGTGATCGGGCAGTCCTCTTGACGAGACATGCTGGCTTTCGGGGTGGACCCGGGTCGCCAGGTCGCTCGACTCCGGGGCTTCCGCTCTCGCTGCTGCGCAAGGCTTCGAACCGCCTTCAGGTCATATGCGCCGCGGTCTTCGTCGTCATGGCGATCAACTGGCTCGGCGCCAACTGGGTCGAGGGCGAGCTCGCATCCGAGTTCTCCAACCCGATGGAGTACGGCCCGGGCCTCACGATGATGGTCGCATCGCTCCTGGTATTCGGTCTCGTCCGGAGCTCCAGGCTGTCGCCGATGGCGGTGATCGCGGTCGGGCTCGTGTTCCAGGTGATCATCAGCTTCTCAATACCGGTTTCTCAATACTACGGCGCCTTCCACGGCGTGGAGCCGGCGCGCATAACGAGTGATCTGGTAGGCATCTCGCCGGTAGCGATGTGGATGCTGTTTTTCGCCGTCGTGTTTCCGACCAGGCCCCGCCACGCCCTTATCGCACTTACGCTTTCGGGCTCCGCCGTACCCATCACGATCGCGTTGCTCGCCCGGTTTGGTGACGCGCCGGCGCTGGGAACGCAGCAGTTCCTGTTCGTCTTCGTCCTTCCTTACGCGATGGCCGTCATCTTTTCTTACCTCGCCGCCAGGATCATCTATGGGCTGGGCCGGGACATCCTGCGCGCCGAGGAGCTGGGCAGCTACCACCTGCAAGAGCTGATCGGACGGGGCGGCATGGGCGAAGTCTGGAAGGCGAGACACAACATGCTGGCGCGTCCGGCGGCCATCAAATTGATTCGCGGTGATGTGCTGGACCTGGGGCAGGGCGGCCTGGACGTGGCACTCGCGCGCTTCGAGAGGGAAGCGCAGGCGACCGCGTCCCTCCAGTCACCCCACACCGTAGAGCTGTACGACTACGGACTAAGCGAGGACGGGTCCTTCTACTACGTGATGGAGCTTCTGGACGGAATCGATCTGGAATCGCTCGTCGAACGCTTCGGTCCCCTTCCGGCCGAACGCGTAGTGCACATCCTGCTGCAGGCGTGCCGGTCGCTCGGCGAGGCTCACCGCCGGGACCTCATACACCGGGACCTGAAACCGGCCAACCTCTACCTGTGTCAGCGCGCCTTCGAGCCCGATTTTCTGAAAGTCCTCGACTTCGGCCTGGTGAGGCAGTCGGCACTCACCGCGGAGCGCGAGGAGGAAGTGACGAAGACAGGCCTGCTCGCCGGTACCCCCGGCTACATGGCGCCGGAGATGGCCATGGGAAGCGACAGCATGGACTCGAGGGTCGATATCTACGCTCTGGCGTGTGTGGCCCACAAGCTCCTCACCGGCCGCTCCGTGTTCGAAGAGAAGAACGTCGTGGCTACGATCTTCGCGCACGTGCACACTCCTCCGCAGCCTCCCAGTGCCTTTTCGGAGGTATCGATTCCCCCCGAGCTCGACGACGTCATCCTGGCCTGTCTCTCCAAGGATCCCGGTGGTCGGCCGCCAACGGCAGAGGATCTCGCCGCGGACCTGGGCAGAATCGCATTGCCGCGGCCGTGGACGAGGGAGCGTGCGGCCACCTGGTGGCAGACACACATGCCGGTGACGACGGGCGAGGCTGGTTATTGAACCGCGTCCGCCGGTCAGCGGCACTCGGGTTCCTGTTCCTGGCGCTGCGGGCCGCGGCATTCCCCACCAGCGTCACGGCTCAGGTCGACTCCACCTCATTGCATGCGACGCTCAGTCTCTGGGATGAGAGCAACTGGCTGCAGTTTCTCAATCGTGACGCGGCCGACGGAGGTCGCCTCAGCTCCCTCGGGATCCTGCAGCGATTCCACGAGGATATCGACTTCGAGTATCAGATCGACCGGCTCGCGGCGGGCTTCTCGATGACGGAGGACTATGCCTGGTACAGGTTGGAGAGAAATGGGGCCAGGTGGGCGGGCGCCAGCATCACCAAGCGCGATCTACTTAGCGGTGCGCAGTTCAAGACGGCCCCGGCCAAACCTTCGACTTGGTGGATTCGCCACGTATGTCCGCGCCCAGACAGAGCGCTCCGCCCTCACGGAAGGTGCTGGCGTGGACGAGTATAGCCTTGTTGAGGAGACCACGAACGTCGGCGCGTTCGCCCTGTTTGGAATCGGCCGCCACTGGCACCTGGAGGCGCTGATCGCGAGGAATCGGCGACCGGAGGAGCGAGAGTACCGGAATGGGACGCTCCCTGATGTCGACTACCTGGACCAGGCGTGGACCGGTCAGGTCATAGCCAGGCGAACCACGGACAGGGGGCTGGTGGCAGACCTGGGCATCCTGTGGGACGTCCGGGACGTAGTCAGAGGCGACGGACAGGTTCCCTCGGCCGGCACGCTGGGTTGGCACAGCTATCGGGTGAACGCCATGGCCGGCTGGCGATTCAACGCGCACGTGATGTTCCTCCTGGGCGCCGGACTCGATCTCGACGGTGATCACAGCGGAAGCAACTGGTTCGACGGAGTGAGGGCGAGGCTCACGGTCGTCTGGTGACGTTCCGCGGCTGGTCATCCTTCGAGACGCCGCAACGCCGCTTCGGCCTCGTCGACTATCGGCCGCAGGAGCCCGGCAGGACCTGCCTGCACACTACTCACGGAGTTGCCTGTGGGACTGCGGACGCACTGCCGTGATCGGAGTCTGCCGTTCGCCGCTACCGGCGCAGCGGAGCCCTATTGGTAGCGCGGCTTCTGCTGTCATCTGCTACCGCCCGACCGTATCTTTCAAATTGCGCCCTTTCCCGAGCGGTACGGTGCGATCTCTTGTGCTCAACCCCCAGGCGCTTCCATGTCACACCTGCTCGACGAGGTACGACAAAAGCTGGCGATTCTGGATTTGCAGCCAGGAGCGTCGTGGCAGCAGGTAAAGGACCGGTACCGGTTCCTGGCTAAAGTCTGGCATCCTGATCGATTCGGTTCTGACCTGAGTGCGAGGTCGCGAGCCGAGAAGCAGTTCCAGGCGGTCAACGAAGCGTACCAGTGGCTCCTTCAGCACAGGAGCACTGTCGAATCCTTGGCCGAGAGCGATAGTGGCCCGGCCGAAGGAACGGACGGCGAATCGGGAGAGGCCCGCGGACACGGCGAGGGACGCGAGCCCCCGCCCGAGCGAGAAAGGCGCCCCCACCCGAAATCCGCGACGAAGACCGAGAAGGACACCCGCGCGTCTACGGTCGAGAAGTTCCTCTGGGGAGTCGCTGCCGCGTTCGCTCTAGTGGCCGTCGTCTTTTTCGTCGCGTCGTCGCTGCCGGGCTGGTTGAGCGAACGGGAAGTCGGCTCTGCGCCTGAATCTGAGCGTGATTCGTCGTCATCTT
The DNA here is from genome assembly GCA_964602635.1 of uncultured Gemmatimonadota bacterium. Classification (GTDB taxonomy): domain Bacteria; phylum Gemmatimonadota; class Gemmatimonadetes; order Palauibacterales; family Palauibacteraceae; genus Benthicola. Next base: position 8,175 of record CAZRRU010000200.1, read on the forward strand.
CGTCATCGGCTCCGTCGAGGGGCGACGCGGGTTCGTCTCCGGGCTCCTACGGGATGAAGTACGTGACGGCTTCTCGATTGTACGTTCGGTCCGGGCCCACTCGAGATGCGCCGGTCGTATCGGTACTCGAGCGAGGCAGCCGTGTCCGGGTGCGACCTGGCGGCGACGGCCCCTGGTTGCCCCTCGTTGCGGATGACGGACGGGAGGCCGGGTGGCTTCATGGCGATTACCTGAGTGACACCGCGCCGGCATCGACATCTTCGCCTTCCCGTGCGGATGACGGGAACCAACCGGCGGTTGCCAGCCCGGAGGTGGATTTCGCGACCTTCGTGCGCGCGCAGCAGTCGGGCGAAGTCCAACCCGAGGGAGCTGGATCAGGGACCTCGGATGCCGAGAGCGACACATCCCGTGCGCTGGAACTGATCAGGGGCGCGTGGAAGCCCAAGAATCCGGATCCCTTCGATCGCGACGGTAGTGGCGCAGAGGCTCCCGACTCCGGCCTCGACCGCTGGTCCGGAGCCGTGGAAGGCGCGGCGCCAGGCGACCTCCCGCGTGTGACCGTTCGTCTGTACGAGGATGTCGTCGTGGGGCAACCGATCGGTGGCGCTGTCTACTGGCACCAGGCGGGTGCGTGTACTTATGTCCTCGAGCTACGAGAACAGATCGGGGAATGGATGCGAACGGAGCAGATCGCGGAATCCTCCGAGTGTGGTCCGCAGGGCGAGATCTGGCTATTCGCTGGTGAATCCGACATGACCGCTATCTGGTACCGCCCGGATGGAAGCGAGTGGTTCTCGTCCCAGCTCAAGATGGACTGAGTCGGCTCTCGGCCGGCGCAATCTCCTGCCATCAGCCGTCGATCCCGTACTCCCTCATCTTCCTCCACAACGTGGTCCGGCTCATCCCCAGCATTCGCGCTGCCCGCTCCCGGTGGTTGTCCGCCGCCTCGAGCGCCGACCGGATCGCCGCGAGCTCCTCGGCTCGCTCGTTCGGGGCCTGGTAACGGTCATCCTCGACGCCGCCTGCCGCTTCGGGCGTCGCGCCGCTCCGAAGCTCGGACGGCAAATGTTCCACGCCGATCAACTCTCCTCCGGAACGGATGGCTGCCGATTCCAGTACGCCCAGAAGCTCGCGCACGTTGCCGGGCCAGCTCCACGAGCGCAGCAGGCGCACGGCCGAGGGTGTACAAGCTTCAGGAGTTGGCACACGTGAACGACCGCGCAGCCGCTCGAGCGCCGCTTCCACCAGGAGAGGGACGTCGCCGTGCCGAGCGCGGAGCGGAGGCAGTTCGATGGGGAACACGGCCAGCCGGTAATACAGGTCGTCGCGAAAGCGGCCGGCCTCGGCCTCCGAGCGCAAGTCCCTCCTTGTCGCGGCTATCACCCTGACATCTACCGGCACGGGGCGGGTGGCGCCCACCGGTGTGACTTCCCGCTCCTGAATGACGCGCAGCAGGCGCTGCTGGAGCCGCAGGCTCATGTCCCCGACCTCGTCCAGCAGGATCGTGCCTCCCTCGGCGGCGCGGAACAGCCCCTCACGGTCACTGACGGCGCCCGTAAACGCGCCTCGCACATGCCCGAACAGCTCGGACTCGAGCACGCCATCGGCCAGGGCGGCGCAATTCACAGCCAGAAAGGGCCCCGGGGACCTGGAGGAAAGGTCATGAATGGCCCTGGCCACCAGCTCCTTTCCCGTGCCGGTATCTCCCGTAACCAGCACCGTAGCGTCCGACGGCGCGACGCGTCGGACCGCATCGTACACCTCACGCATTGCCGGAGACCGGCCCACCATGCCAAGCGCTGTAAATTCGTCCCAGCCCGTGGGCCTCCGCTCGAGGAGCTCCGCTACCTTGCGGCTGAGCAACGCCGGATCCACGGGCTTCGTAAGGAAGTCGTCGGCCCCTTTCTGAAGGGACTCGACGGCCGTCTCGATTGTCCCGAATCCGCTGATCATGAGCACGGGAACGCGCTCCCCCCTCAGCCTCAGTGCCTCGAGAACGCCCACTCCGCTCACCAGGGGCATCCGGACGTCGAGCAGCACAAGATCGACCGGAGCATCCCGCATCCGCTCGCCCGCCTCGGCAGCGCCATTGGCCGTCGCGACATCATATCCGTCCTGCCTCAGCAACTCGGCAGTGGAGACTCGGAAGGCCCGGTCGTCATCGACCAGAAGAATCCGGGCAGGCCTGGTGGTGCTCACGCCCCTTCCTCCACCGTGGACAACTCGATCGTGAACACGGCGCCCTGGCCATCCGACCGATTCCGGGCCGAGAGGGCACCGCCGTGACGGCGAACGATGCCCTCGGCAACGAACAGGCCGAGCCCCACGCCCCTCACTTCGCCCTTGGTCGTGAAGAACGGATCAAACACCCGGGCCAGGATGTCGTCTGATATTCCCGTCCCGTGGTCCGCGACGTCCAGGATCACGCGACCATCGGCTGTCCGTCCTCGAATCTCGATCCGGCCTCCCTCCGGCATCGCCTCCTGGGCGTTCTGGAGCAGGTTGAGGAGGACCTGCTTGAGCGCGTCCGGGCCGATCGCCGCTTCTCGTCCCCCCGCCGGGACGTCCACCTCGATCGGCCAGCGCTCGCCCTGCGTCCCGGCGCCCATGAGCGCTGCAACCTGTGCGGCCACGACGGCAGTGTCCGCCCCCGGAGCATCCGGGTCCACGGGACGGTTCAGGTCCAGCAATCCCTCGGCCAGTTCGTGCATGCGGGCCAGCTCTTCGATCGCGAGCTGCGTGAAGACCTTGCTTTCCTCGTCTTCGAGCCGGCGGTCGAGCACTTCCAGGCAATTGCGAATGCTGGCCACGGGGTTTCGGATCTCATGCGCCAGCTCGGCCACCAGCCGGCCACTCGCCGCGAGGCGGTCGCGCTGGATAAGCTCGCCCTGGAGGGCCTGGAGCCGCACTTGCTGCGATTCGAGGGCTTGGTTCGCCGCCTCGAGCTCTTCCAGTCGTCGCTCCAGCGCGCTCCGCATCTGGGCGAAGCTGTACGCCACCCGGTCGACCTCCCGAAGTGCCGAGTCGGGCAGAGGAGCTGCGAAGTCTCCGGCTGCGAGGCGCTCCGACGCCTCGGCGAGGGCGTGCACGGGCCGCGCGATCGCTCTCGCCGCGAGGGTCCCGAGGAGCAGGGCCACGATCAAAGCCAGACCCGCCGCGACGGCTGCGCCCAGGCGGAGACGTGGAAGGACCGACAGCTCCTGTTCGACGTTTCGGGCGAACAGCGCCCGGCTGGAGGCACCGAGCGCTCCCGTAGTCACCCACCACAGGGAGCCATCCGGAAGTTGCACCTCGAGGACAGTCTCGCCGTTCGGACGACCTCTCACGGCTCGCACCAGGGCATCGGCCCGGGCTGAGTCCAGCGTGGAGACCGCTGCTACCGGGCTTCGCGAGTCGATCGCGACGTCCGAGCTGGTGAGTCCGGCGAGGGCAGCGACGCCGGCCTCATCGAGAGTCTCGAGAACCCCCGCCGCGCCGAGCCACGTCTCCTCGTCCATAACGGGGGCGAGGGCCACGTGCGCCGGACCCTCGGCGGTCGATAGGAACGCCACCGGCATCTGTCCCGCACGCGTCGCGGCTATCATCTCCGGGTCTGGCGTTGGGCCGGCCCATGCCTCATCAACCTCGCCCGATACCACCACGACCTGCTCGCGCTCGTCGAACCGCGCCTCCAGCGCGGCCCGCACGGCGGCTTCGGGATCCCGCTCGCGGAAGGCGGCGGTCACGGCAGGCGATGCGGCGAGTTCCTTGGCGTGCATCATCAGGGCGTCGGCGCGCGCGGCGTTACGATCCGCGAGAAGACGTGGGGCGATCGAGAGTTCCTCGCGGGCCGCTCGCTCGAGCTCGAGGGAGAGCCGCCGATCCAACAGGAGCCCGCCCGGTATCAGGGCTACCAGGACGGTCCCGCCCAGCAGGAGAAGCAGCGCGCGCTGCACGGAGATCTTCATGGCAGGACTAAGCTAAGGCTCGAGGCGCCGCCGGAGCCAGCACTCCAAACGGGAGGGGACGCCGCGTCGTGGCGTCCCCTCCGGCACGTTGCGGCCGGTTCCTCGGCCACTCGGTCAATCGATGCGACGGATCGTCACGCGCGCCACCGGGTCCGTCCAGCCATGCAGGCCGGCCAGCAGATCTACGCCGCCGGACACACCGGAGTGGTGCCGGATTACTCCATTCTCCGCCAGCGCGGGGTTACTCATCCCGGTGCCGGGATCCGTGCTCGCGACTCCTGTGAGGGGGGGACAGGGCGGAACGATGTCCGCGAAGTCCTCGGTGTTGATCTCGGTACCGGCATCGTAGCCCGAGGTCTCGAATATGATCTGCTCGCCCAGTTGATTAGGTAGCTTCCGCCTGTCAAGACCCGTGAACCCGTCGTTCGTGCAGATCAGCATCGACACGAACGAGAAGAAGCGGGCGCCACGCTCCGCGTCGATCTGGAAGGTCACCGAGCCACCAGGCAGAACGGGGGGCGGATCGCCCGCGACCGCCACCACGATGTCGGACACGTGTCTGGATCCTCCGACCGCGGCCAGAAGCGGACCCAGGTTTCCGTTCTCCGCGATTTCCTTGAGCCCGAATGACGCCGCCTCGCCGACTTGGAACAGGTCCGCGGCCCCGCGGTGCGTCACGGCAAGAGGTGGAGTGAACGGCTGACCGTCGGTCAGGTTGTAGATTGTGATCTCGTAGGTGCTCATGTCGGCGGCCTTCGCCGATGCGTTCGCGTTTGCGAGATTTGGCTCGGCATCGACCGTGAGGCCCGCGGGCTCCGTGGTGTCGCTGCAGGCGGCCGCGGCCAGGACCGCGAGGACCACCGCCAATGATCGTTTGGGCATCGTGCATCTCCTTGTCTCGTGTTCGGACCTGACTTCGACTGATTGTCCGAGAGTGAGGCACGATGCGGGCCCGGCGCCGATGACAGTGTGCCAAGACCATATGTTGCGATACTGCTTCGGGATGGAGCATTGAAACGTTGTCGGTGAGTGACGCGGCGGTGTTTCATGAAACAGGCGCGGCCCGTCTTTGGAACGTTGCCTGATCTCGTTCTCGCCGGCTTACGGCAACGCATGATAAGGGGTGCGAGACCCTTCCGGGCCTCGCACCCCGTCTCGCTAGATCCCAACTCCCTTCAACCGGCCTGCGAGTTCAGTTGCCCGGCACCCGCACGTCGATCCACACCAGCCGGTGGTCCGAGCTCGGGAACGGAAATGTACCGACCAGCGGGAAGAGCGGATCGGAACTCAGAGGCCAGAACACGGCCGCGTCCAGGATCAACAGGTTCTTGCGTGGAAGCACGTAGTCCGCGCGCAGATTCCCCGGCCCGAATCGCACATCGTCCGAGAAATCTGCGGTATCGAAGGCCGGATCACTCAGATGCGTATCGTTGGCTCCGCCCTGGAGCGCCGCCTGCTCGGGACCGCCCTCGCTGTCGGGCGTGACCTTCGTGTTGACCAACGGGTGGTCCAGGAGCTGCTGTGCCGCGCCTGGAGTGCTGTCCCCGTCATACGGATCGGCGTTCTGATCACCGGCGATGACGAACATATCGCCCGGAGGCAAGCCGCCGGACATCCCGTTGTCGTCGTAGATGTATCCGGACCGCGACGGAATGATGTAATCGGCCCAGAAGCGAATTTCGTCGAAGTTCCGCGTGCCGTTCCTGTCTTCCGCCCCATCGAAGACGGGAGGTGTCGGGTGGCTCACCAGGAAATGCACGGTCTGGTCGCCGATCGTCACGGGCACGTCCCAATGGCTCTTCGACGACAGGCGGAACACGTCGAGCTCTTCCGGCGAGTACCAGTCGGCCGGCTCCGGGGTCCCCGGGTCATCAGGCAGCATCGCTCCGGGCATGTCCTTCCACAGGAAGAGCTGGAACGTTCGGATCGCGGCATCGTCGATGGGATACATGGAGTAGACCGCCATGCCGAACTGTCCCGGGAAGAATCCGAATCCGAAAGCGTCACCGGGTCCGCCCACGCCGCCGCTGTTGTCGAGGTCGAAGCCGGACGGGATGCCCGTATTCGAGGGCGCCACGTACCAGTACGGATAGTTGATCGGGTCGGCGTCGCCGTGCGCCACCTTCAGGTAGTTGTCGAGGAATCCCTGCGCCGCCACGCCGCCCGCGTCGTAGTCGAACTCGTTGATGAGCAGCACCTCGGGCCGGGTCCGCTGAATGATCTCGGCGATCACGTCCGGCTGGGGGCTGCCCGGAGCCGACAGTTCGGCCGCCAGGTCTCCCAGGTTGAAGCGGTTGAGGGATGCGTTGAAGGTGGCGAAGCGGACTTCGTTGTTGAAAGTGGCTGCGGGAGCCTTGCGAGCCAGGCTCGCGTCTTCCGCGGGTGCCACGGCTTCCTCTCCAGCGCAGCCGAACAGCGGCGTGAGGGCGATGAGAGCCAGGGTGACGGCACCCCGGAACATTAGTGCCGGCATTGCATCCTCCTTACATCCAGTTGTGGGCGCGCACTTGATCGGCACGAACTGCTCGACGTGTCTGCGGCCGTGACACCTGCGGGAATCATGGTGCCCATTCCATCGTCTGCCTCACGCTGCCCGACCGGATCGCCTTCGTCAAGTGTGGCGCTGACGCCACGCTCTGACATGCGACGGAAGAGCCCGACGGATAAGGTTGTCCGGAAGCATCCACGGCAAAGCGCTCGCCTGAATCACTTGAAGGAGACCTCGCAAATGCCGCCCGACTTCAGGATGCCCGCGCCGAATTCCTCGTCCACTTCGCCGCGACCGCGGAAATCTACTCTCAGGAAGTGCGGGCGAGGACCTCGTACGTGGCCGAAGATGTGATGTTCGACGCCCGGTTCACGAACATTCTGGAGGAGGAATCCGGCAACGCGAGCATCGACGTCCGGCGGATCAGCGAGGTCGAAAGGGTCGCCTAGCCCGCTAGTCCACGGTCCCGGCGAGGCAAGGAAGCTCGCATGCGGGTCGACCCACCCGAGGGATACATTCGCTTACTCTGGGGTTTAGTTACATTAGAACAGTACTCACCCCAACAGGCAGGCGGTCCTTCGATGGGTCTGAACGACGCACAGGGCACTATCCAGACCAGGTCGGGCACCTGGGATTGGCGTGTAAAGGAACTTCGCACCTGGCCCAAGTCGGACGTGACGGGCAAGCGTCTCCGATTCGAGGACCCCTCCAATACGGTCAATCGAATGTCTCTCGAGCTCGACCCGGAGTTGGAAGAGCTATCCGAGCAGATCGTGGGGCGTCTTTCTCTGGTTCCGCTCAAGCGACGGTTCGAGGATGCTAAAGGCGGCGTGTGGATCGCGCACCCGGTGGATGACGAAACATACCGGGACGATTCGGTCGGCCGCGTTTCGCTTCACAGCCTCGTGCACGGTTCCCGGATTGTAGACCTTCCGCCAGACAGGACCCTTGGGGACATGAAGAACGAGGAGCTGGTCGCCCTCGTGTAGGCTCGCCGATCTTCCTCCTATCGTCCGGCCGCCTCAGGCCTCAGTCGGGATTCGTGATGAACACGTGTGTCCAATGGGTGCCGGCGAGTCCCACCCCGTGGTGATTAAAGGCGCAGTTCTCGATGTTTGCCCTGTGACCGGCACTGTTGAGCCACAGCTGGAGGGCGGATGCTGCCCCGCCGGGGGTCTGCGCGATGTTCTCGCCTGCGGGCCCGTTCCAGGTCACACCGCCTTCGGCGAGACGGTCCCACGGACTCTCGCCGTCAGGGTTGGTGTGTGAAAAGAATCCCCGATCCTGCATGTCCTGACTGTGCACGCGGGCTACCTCGGCCGTTGCAGGATGCCACACCAGGGCGCCGCATCCCACCGACTACCGGTGCTCGTTGAGCTGCGTGACGAAGGCGGCCACCTCACCGGCGGGAGGGTCCGGAGAATCGGGTCCCGCCGGGCCATCGTCGCTGCATCCCAGGCTCACTCCCAGGGTCACCAGTATCGCTACCGGACGAAGCAGATTCCTCATTTCCGGCCTCCTCACCACGCTGGATCCGACTTACAACCTGGGGGCAGAGCGGCCAGAAGCGTGCCAGCGGCCAGCACTGCACAATCGCAGCCGATTTGACTAGGCTGAATGTGTAAGCCTGGTTTGCCCCCCTGTGTCAGGGTCGGCAGGTACCAAGCCGGGGAGGTGCTGGCATGAGCGACGTGCTCGACAGACTGGAAACGGCACTGGCTGACACCTACGCGATCGATCGAGAGATCGGCCGCGGCTCGCGGAGCAGTTCGGCGACCTGGACGAGGCGCTCAGGGACTATCGCTACGTGGCGAAGACCTGGGTGCATGCCGACGATGAGCTCCAGCCGCTGGTCCGCGAGGCCGAGCAGGCAAGCTTCCGCCTCGGCGGCTGAGGAAGCCGGGCGGTTGGAGGCGCCGGTGCAGGAGCGAGGATAGATTCCGTTCGGGCCACTGGTGAACCCGCACATCCGCAAGGAGCTCCCATGGCGAACTGGCTTGTACTCACGGCGAACGAGATAGTACTGGAACAGGTAGGCGCCGCCGAAGTGAACGGCGGGGTCATGCGGTACGTCTTCCAGCGCAAGGAAGATGGAGGCTTCGGCGCGATCGACGTGGATGGACGGAAGATCCACCCGACGTCGTCGCTCGTCTATGTTGACGGGAACACGATCCACCTCCAGGTGGACTGAGGCGTAGCGAGGCTGCTCTGTGCCAGTCCGCGGAACGGCGCCTATATTGAGATCATGAAATTCCCGTCGATCGAGCAGCTCGTCAACGCGGGTCGATCGTCCGCCGGCCGATTCCCGCTCGTGCTTCTGTGCGCGGCGATCGCCGCGACCGCAGGGATGCTTCTCCCGGATTCGTCGATCGACGACGACATTCTCCTGGGGTTCCTCTACGTCGCCACCCTCGGGATCCCTTTCTTCCTGGCTATCGATCTGGTGGCGGAGCGACGCCGGACGGCAGGTCCCGGTCTGTGGATCGCTCGCCTGGTGGCGGTCGGGCTCCTCGCCGCCGTCTACTTCGGCCGACTGTCGTGGTCTGAGCCGGTGGAAGTGCTCCGCTACGTGCAGCTGTCGGTAGCCGCTCACCTGCTGGTCGCCGTGGCACCATACCTGGGCGTGCGCGAGTGGAACGGCTTCTGGCAGTACAACCGCAGCCTACTGCTGCGCTTCCTGGTAGGCGCCGTATTCTCCGTGGTCCTGTACGTGGGCCTGGCCATCGCCTTGTTGGCCCTGGACAACCTTCTCGGTGTGGACGTGGATGGGGACACTTACTTCCGCATGTGGTGCGTGATCGCCTTCGTCTTCAACACGTGGTTCTTCATTGCCGGCCTGCCCGATGACCTGGAAAGCCTGGATCGATGGACCGACTATCCTCCTCTCCTCAAGGTCCTCGGACAGTACATCCTGAGTCCGCTGGTTGCGGTGTACCTGCTGATCATCACGGTCTACCTTGGCCGCATCGTGATCACGCGGGTGTGGCCGAGCGGCTGGATCGGCTACCTGGTGTCGAGTGTGGCCGCCGCCGGCATACTGTCGCTTCTACTCCTCTACCCGATCGAGGAGCGGGAGGAGAACCGGTGGGTGCGGAACTACGCGCGCTGGTTCTACTTCGGACTCATTCCGGCTAACGTGATGCTGCTGCTGGCAGCCTGGAAGCGCATCCAGCAGTACGCGATCACCGAGCCTCGGTACTTCCTCGTCATCCTGTCGTTGTGGCTCGCGGGCATCTCGCTGTTCTTCGTCCTCACGCGGAGCCGCAACATCAAGGTGATTCCGGCCACCCTGGCGGCCCTGGCTCTCGTGACATTCGCCGGTCCGTGGAGTGCTTACGCGGTGTCCCGGCGCAGCCAGACCGCGAGACTGGAAGGCCTGCTCGAGCGCAACGGCATGCTGGTGGACGGGCGCGTGCGACCTGCGGAGCCGGGTGGCGTTCCATTCGAAGATCAGCGAGAGATCGGCGCCGTTCTCAGCTACCTTGCGGAGAACCACGGCACCACGTCGATCGAGCCATGGTTCCCCGAAGGCCGCCTGGCCGAGGTGGACACGATCGCTTCGGGAACCGAACCGACCGAAAGGTGGCAGGCGGACGAGAGGGCGGCCCTTCTCTCCGCGGAGATGGGGATCGATTACGTTCGCTCGTGGACGCCCGGCGAGGGCGAATACTTCAACTTCTTCGTAGCCCAGGATGGACCGCCACTCCCCATTTCCGGCTACGATTACGTCCTGCGGAACCGCAGCGTTGTCGCCGACAGCGTACGGATCGAGGGCCTTCCGTACACGCTGGTCTACGAGGAAGACGGGCTCGTCATTACGATGGCCCAGGATGACGAGGGTCTGCTCTCGGTTCCGCTGATTCCCCTTATCGAGCGCGCGCTGGAGTATTCCCGGGCGCACCCGCCGGATACGCAGCTTCCGGCCGACGTGCTCACAGTGGAGGAAGAGGTCGGTGGGGTGCGGCTCGCGGTGTCGATGACGGCGCTCGGCGGCTTCGTCAACCCGTCCGCGGACGACCCGGCTGGCGAGCCGTCATATCGGGTTACCATGCTCACCGCAGATTTCTACTTCGGCGGCGCATCCTCAGCACCGTCGGGTGAAGTTCCCGACTGAGCGGCAGCGATCCCGTTTCTCAACAGAAATGCTTGTACTTCGGCCCATGGCCGAGGGCAGTCGTTGTGTCCGCAGTCAAACAGGACGAGCTCTGCCGAGGGCGCATTGTGCGCCAGCGCCTCGCCGTGCGCTGGTGGGATGAGGCGGTCAGCGCGGCCATGGATCACGAGGACCGGGCCCTCGAACTCGCGGATAACCGAGAGGTTGTCGAACGGGTCCCTAACGAGCGGCCCGAACAGGCCGTGCCGGCGGACCAATCGCCTCACGCTGGAAAACGAGGATTCCAGGATCAGGGCGGCGACCGGCCTTTCGCCGACGAGCGCACACGCTGCCCCACCTCCCACCGACCGGCCGTAGGCCACGATCCGTCCGGCATCTACATCGGGTCGGGACACGAGGTAGTCGTACGCGTCGGCCATGGTGGCCGTGATCGAGACCTCGGAAGGGCTCCCCCGCGACCGGCCGTAGCCCGGGTATTCCACCAGCAGGACGCCGACGCCCCAGCTCCGCACGATCTCGAACTCGTCCAGCCAGTAGTCGATGAGCTCGCCGTTGCCGTGCGTGAAAACCAGCACGGCAACGGGATGACCGGGCGCGGCACCCGTCGGGCCCAGGTACCAGGTCTCGACCGCACGATCGGGACCTATCCAGGCGACTTCCACGTCGGGTCTTCCCTCGGCCGGCGAACGGGCCGGGGGCGACGGGCGCGGGAACAGAACCGAGCGCTGGAGGGCAAACGCCAGCCCCAGGTACCCGACGACTCCGATCAGGCCCAGCAGCGCGACGGTCATCAGTGGCTTCATCAGGGACAAGATAGCAACTTTCCGTGTGAACCTGCTTTCGAGGTGACGATCATGACCGACCCGCGGCTCGCCGAAGTCCTTCAGCTGCTCGATCCCCCGTCCGGAACGAGACTGTGGTACGGGGGCGCCACGGCTATCGGATCTCTGCGAGGCGTCGGACACGCTCAGGCCGCCTGGAAACCGGGCACCGACCGGCACAGCATCTGGGAACTGGCTCTCCACGTCGCGTACTGGAAGTATGCCGTCCGCCGCCGTCTGGACGATTCCGTTCCGCGCGGCGCCTTCCCGCGATCACCCGCCAATTGGCCTCGAATACCGGACGAACCCGTCGAGCGCGCCTGGAAAGAGGATAAAGCTCTGCTTCGCCGGGAACACGAGGCGCTCGTCGCGATCGCCCGGACCCTCGAGCCCGACGACCTCAACCGTCGTGACGCAAAAGGCGACTACCGGGCGCTCGATCTGCTGTTCGGGGTGGCTACCCACGATGTGTACCACACGGGGCAGATCCAGCTGATGAAACGACTCTACCCGAAGCCCCCGGGGGGCGCTACGGCCTGAATCCGCCGGCCTGCCAGATCGCCAGCGAGTCCATCGTGATTCCCACGGCCCAGTGGAGAAGGGCGCCGAACACCCAGCTGCGGCTCTTGAGGGCGAGATATCCGAGCAGAAGACCGGCGGGAACGGCCATGAACACTTCGATCGGCGGCTTCCCGACGTGAACCAACGAGTAAGGAATCACCATGATGAAGAGGCTCAGATACCCGAACCGGGGGTAGAGTCCGAACGTCATGAATCCTCGAAAGAAACCCTCGACACCCATGAACTGGACTCCGTAGGCGAGCTCCCACAGTCCGAAATGCGTCCAGCCGAGGGCGGCGCCGTCGTACATGGGATACTTGGCCTGGAAAGCCGGCATGAAGCTGGCCGCCACCAGTATGGGTACCATCACGACGAACATCAGCAGGTACAGCCAGGC
>CAZRRU010000201.1:0-17481 GCA_964602635.1 uncultured Gemmatimonadota bacterium
GGTGTCCATGATGGAACCGGACTCGGCGAGCGCGGCCACCGTAGCCGCCAGACTCGACGAGCTCGACGGGGTGCGCGGCACCATGACGCTGAGCACCTTCGTCCCCTCCGACCAGGAGGCCAAGCTGCGGATCATAGAGGAACTGGCAGCGGACATCGGACCGGCGCCGGATTCCGATGAACAGGCCGGCGACGAGCCGGCCGGCGAGGCGGCGCGCCACGAAGAGCGCATGGCGGCCGTGGAGGGCCTCCGGGAGACGGCGGCGGGCGTCTTTCTCGAGGGAGACTCCGCCAGCAGTGCCGCGGCCGGCCAGCTTCTGTACCTCATCGACTCGTGGCGCTCCTCGCTCCGTACCTGGCCCCCGGAGACTCGCGCGTCGATCGCCGCGGGCCTCGAGCAATCACTGGTCGGGACGTTGCCGTGGGTGCAGAGAAGCCTCCGCAAGGCGTTGGACGCCGGTCCGGTCACCCGGAGCGACCTGCCGAGCTCGCTTCGCGGACGTTGGGTGGCAGCCGACGGCGTTGAGCGAGTCCAGGTCCTGCCAGCCGAACGACTCGATACGCCCCGCAAGCTTCGCGATTTCGTGGAGGCCGTCCAGGCAGAGGAACCCGCGATCACGGGCATGCCCGTCGAGAACGTCGAGCTCGGGAAGGTCACCGTGCGGGCATTTCGACTGGCGTTCGGGCTGGCACTTCTGGCGACGGCCGTGACCCTGCTTGTCCTGCTGGGCGACCCCCGCTCGAGCGCTGTCGTGATGACGTCGTTGATTCTCGCCGCCCTGCTCACGGGAGCCGCGGCCGTGGTCTGGGACATCCCGTTCAACATTTCCAACGTCATCACGCTCCCTCTTCTCCTCGGAATCGGGGTGGACGCGGGTATCCATATCGTGCATCGGCAGCGGCAGAACGTATCCGCGGGAAGATTGCTCGACACGGCTACGGGAAGGGCGATCCTGTACAGTGCATTGACCACGATGGCGGGATTCGGAAGCCTGACTCTGGCGAGTCACCGCGCGATCTCCGGAATGGGAGCTCTGTTGGTGGTCGGAATGACGAGCGTGCTGGTGTGCACGTTGATCGTGCTGCCGGCCATCATGGGGCGCGCCACTTCTCCGGGAGAAGTCTGATGCGGGCCCGAGCAGCGGCGCGTGCTACTCGGATCTCTGTTCGGGCCGCTGTCCCGTTTCCGGAATGGGCTGCTGGACCACGTGTTCAGCGAGCCGTATTCAGAACGTTGATCCCGGCGAACCGGGCGACCGGACAGCCGTGCGACACCGCGTTCACCTGTCCCGGCTGGCCCTTTCCGTCGTAGAAGCTGCCGCCCATTTCGTACGTCGATGGCCCGCCGAGCATGTCCAGGGCATTCCAGAAGTCGGTGGTGCGCGCCTGGTAGGCGACGTCGCGCAGCATGCGGGTCTTCCGGCCACCGCGGACCTCCCAGAAGGTCTGCCCGCCGAACTGGAAATTGAATCGCTGTTGATCGATCGAATAGGACCCGCGCCCGTCGATGACGATGCCGCGATCGGTCGCCGCGATCAGGTCCTCCAGGGCGAGATCCTCGGCGCCTGGCAGCAGGTTCATGTTCGGCATGCGCTGGAACGGGATGCTGGACCAGCTGTCCCCGTGCGAGCAGCCGTGGCTGCGTTCCACCCCGGTGAGTTCCGAGATCCAGGCCACCTGCTCGCGTGTCGTCTGGTAGTCCACGAACACGCCGTTCCGGATCATCGGCCAGGACGTCGCCTTCACGCCTTCCTCGTCCCAGCCGATCGACGCGAGACCGCCCACGGACGTCCGTTCCCCCTCCACGTTCACCAGCTCCGACCCGAACTGGAGCTTGCCGATCACGGCGTCCGGCGGGGCAAGAAAACTGGTCCCCGCGTAGTTCGCCTCGTAACCCAGAGCCCGATCCAGCTCGGTCGGGTGTCCGATCGATTCGTGGATCGTGAGCCACAGGTGGGACGGCAGCAGAATGAGATCGTGCGAGCCGGGCTCTACGCTCGTTGCGACCAGCTTCTCGGCCGCTTCCGCCGCCCAGCGTTCGGCAGCTTCCACGGTCAATGAGGCCAGCACGTACTCCCAGCCCCGGCCGGCCGGGGACACGGCCGCGGACCGGGTCTGGAAATCGGTCCGATCGGGCGACACCGCGGTGATGCTCATGGCCGGATTCGTGCGCACGATGGTCTGCCTGGCGATCGTGCCCTCGGTCGTGGCGCTGGTCTGCTCGATCTTCACGAAATGCAGGTTCGAGTTCACGAAGCTCACGGCCGGATTCCGAAGCGCCACTTCGTTGAGGGCGAGCAGGTGCTCGACCTTCTCCTCCAAGGCCACATCCCAGGGGTCGATCTCGAATGCGCTCTTCCAGCTCACGTCTCCATACGATTCGACGGGCGCCAGCGTCACCGGTGCGGGTTGCACGGCCGCGTTGGCGCGTCCGATCGCTGCCGCCTCACGGCCCGCCCGCGCCGCCGCCTCGAGCGACAGCTCGCGCGTGGCGGCGAATCCCCAGCTACCGTCGACCAGCGCCCGCACCCCCATCCCGAGTGAGCTGGACTCCTCTACCCCTGTGATCCGGTCCTCGCGCGTGCTCACGCGCTGGTTCCGATACAGCCCGACCCGGGCATCGGCGTAGTCCGCCCCAGCGGCCGTAGCCGAGTCCAGAGCCGCGAGAACCAGCTCGCGGGCCCCCTCATCGACGGGCGAGTAAGCCGGGTCCACCTCCGAGCCGGGTCTCACCGCCATGAGCCCGCGCCGAGCCAGCGCGAGTCCGCCTGCTGTCGCCGCCGCAGCCCGCACGAAGTCTCGTCGCTCCATCACACGGCCTCCGATACGCTGCTGAAGTTGAACTCGCTCGCCTTGAGAGGCGGCACTTCGCGCATCGAGCTGCCCTCGCCACCGGCGGTGACGCGCACCGGCCGGCCCAATGTTTCCAGGTTGCGGAGCACGAACAGGGGCGAGTCATTCCACCGGAAGTTGTTGACGGGATGCGAGATCTCGCCGTTCTCGACCCAGAACGTCCCGTCGCGCGTAAGACCCGTGTGCAGGATCGTGCGAGGGTCCACGCTCCGGATATACCACAGTCGCGTGACCAGCACGGCGCGCTCCGTGGACGCGATCAGGTCTTCGACCGTCCCCTCTCCCCCCTCCATGCGGATCGAGCGGGGCGAGCTGATCGGCTCACGACCCTGCTCCCGGGCCCAGAAGCGCGAATAGACCAGGTTGCGGAGGACGCCGTTCTCGATCCACGGAACCGACCCCCTCGGCAGACCGTCCGGGGCGAATGGTGCATCTCCCGCGGCCAGCGGATCCGACCTCAGCGTCACCCGATCGTCGACCACCTGCTCGCCGAGCCGGTTTCCATCAGGGGCGGAAAACGCGCTTCGGCCCTCATCGGCGGACCGGGCGTCGAGCGACCGCACGAGGAGCGCGATCAGATCGGCGACCGCCTGCGGCTCCAGGATCACCGGATACGTGCCCGGTTCGAGCGGCCTCGGGGAACGCGAGCGAACGGCCTTCCGGATGGCCGACGAGTGCATGGCTTCCGAATCCAACCGGCCCCAGTCCCGGTGGCCCACCCCCGCCCAGCCCGAGCCCGTCCCGTCTCCCGTGCGCGCCGTGAGCGAGTAGGCGACCGAAGTGGCCGCGTGATACGCGAACAGTCCGGCCGAGTTGCCGATGGCGCCGGCTCCCGACCGCACGTCCATGAAGCCGGCCGCCGTGATGTCCTGCGGAGCCGACTCTGCCTGTTCGATCGCGGACGCGGCGACTTCCGCCCGGCGCCCGGCATCGAGGCCGGCGGTGGACTCGTGCCAGCCCTCCGAGGCGCCGTATTCCTGGGGTCCGAGCAGCGGCATCGACTCGGGGTCTTCCGGGGCCAGGCGCGCCATGGCCTCGGCGGCCCGGACGGCCTCGGTCACGGAATCCTCGGCGAACTCGTTCACCGCCAGCGCGGCGGACCGGCGTCCGAATCGAGCCGTGATGGTCGCGGTCAGGTCCGCGGACTCACCGGCCGTGGTGATCCTGTTGACGGCGTAGCGGGAGTTGAGGCGGCGCGCGCCCGTCAGGTTGACCGACGTCTCGTCCGCCCCTGCCGCGGCGAGGATCCGGTCGATCAGGTCTCTCGCCCGCTCCTCGGTGAGCACGGCTTCGTCGCCAGTCGCCATGCGCAGGAATTCCCGTCTTCTCATCCCGAAGTCCCGCCTTTCGTCAGTACGCCTTCAGTTCTTCCATCGCTGCCGCCAGGTCCGGCACCTGCGGCAGGATCTCAGCCTCCAGCCGCGGTGCGTAACCCACGAACGTGTCCGTCGCCGCCACCCGTCGCACCGGGGCATCCAGCCATTCGAACAGCTCGTCGGCGATGCGGGCCGCGATCTCGGCGCCCCAGCCCCACGACTTCGAGTCCTCGTAGGCCACCAGCACCCGGTTCGTGCGTTTCACCGACTCCGCGATGGCATCCATGTCCAGCGGGTTCAGGGTCCGGAGATCCAGCAGGTCGGTATGGATGGGCCGTCCCTCTCGCTCGAGGCCGCGCAGCGCCTTGCGGGTCCTCTCGACCAGGGCGCCATACGTCACCACCGTGATCTCGTCCCCCTGTTCCACCCGGTTGGCCCGTCCGAACGGGATCATGTAGTCGGGACCGGGATACCGGCCCTTGTTGTACGTCTGCCGGTACAAATGCTTGTGCTCGAGGAACAGAACCGGGTCGTCACACCGAATCGCGGTGCGGAGAAGAGCGTTCGCGTCCTCCGCGTTCGACGGGCAGACCACGTGCATCCCGGGAGTATGCGTGAACAGCGAGGCGCCGGTCTGCGAGTGGTAGATCGCGCCGCCCGACAGGTAGCCGCCGTACGTGGTCCGGACCACGAGCGGACAGGTGAAGGCGCCGTTCGAGCGCCACCGCATGGTGGCGACTTCGTTCCGAAGCTGGTGGTAGGCCGGCCAGACGTAGTCGAAGAACTGGATCTCGACGATCGGCTTCAACCCGCGAAGCGCCATCCCCACAGCACGGCCGACGATGTTGGCCTCCGCGAGAGGCGAGTTGAACACACGATCCGACCCGAACTCCCGCTGGAGACCCCACGTGACCTTGAAGACGCCGCCCTTTCCCTTCACCTCGTCGAGGTGCTGCTCGCGAGATACGTCCGCCACGTCCTCGCCGAACGCGACGATGCGGGGGTCCCGACGCATCTCGTCCCGCATGCACACGTTCAGGAGATCCACCACCGTGGTCGGATCGCCTTCGAATGCGGGGTCGGTCGAGAAGGCCGAGGAGGTCACGTCCACGTCGGGCGAGAACACGTGATCGTAGACCGTCTCGGGACCGGGCTGCCCCTGCTCAACGGCCAGCTCGCTGGCCTCCACGACGTCCGTGTCCACCGTCTCGCGCAGCGCCTCGAGCTCATCCTCGGTCGCGATCCCGGCGCTCACCAGGAAGGCGGCCATGTTGGAGATCGGATCCCGAGCCTCTTCCCTGTCTCGCTCGACCTCCGGCTTGTACGTCCGTTCGTCGTCGGACATCGAATGGCTGTACGGGCGAGTCACGTGGGCGTGCACCAGGGCCGGGCCCCGCCGGGCACGACAGTGCTCCGCCGCTCTCCGCATCGCTCCGTACGAAGCGATAGGGTTCGTCCCGTCCACCTCGATCACCAGGAGGTCCGGAAACGCGGATACGAGCTTCGAGATGCTCCCACCGGCCGTGTTCACTTCCACGGGCACCGAAATCGCGTACCCGTTGTCCTCTACCAGGTAGATGACCGGGAGCTTGAGGTTGGAAGCCGTGTTCAGCGACTCCCAGAATTCGCCCTCGGAGGTCGTCCCCTCCCCCGTCGTGACGAGCACCACCTCGTCGTCGCTGAACCGGACTCCCGCATCGGCCAGACCGAGCCTTCCGGCCCGCACTCCGGCCTCGGCACACCCGACGGCCTGCAGGAACTGGGTGCCTGTGGGGCTGGATGCGCTGACGAGATTGTGGTCCGAGTGGCCCCAGTGGGATGGCATCTGGCGACCGCCACTGGCCGGGTCATCCGCCGCGGCGACGCCCTCGAGAAACATCTCGTAGGGGGTGACCCCGAGCTGCAGGGCCAGGGCCCGGTCACGGTAATAGGTGAAGAACCAGTCGGATCCCGACCGCAGGGCCTTGCCGGCCGCGACCCCGATCGCCTCGTGGCCCGCCCCGCTGATCTGGAAGAAGATCTTCTGCTGCCTCTTCAGCAGCAGCTCGCGGTCGTCGATACGCCGGGACAGGTACATCGTTCGATACATCGCGAGCAGGTCGGCGGGCTGCAGGCCCTGCTGAGCCTGAGCCGGCTCCGGCACCTCTTCGTCCCGGTCCTCCACGTGCTCCCTCGGTGTCGCCATTCCCGCCTTCCGCTGAGACCCTCGTGCTGCCCGATTTCGAGAGCGGAGAATAATAGCGTGTGCGAACGGGGCGAACCAATCAGGGCGTCCGGAACCGCCGGTCCCAACTGCTTCACCGGTTCGGTCTGTCCTTTCGACTGGGGGGCGCATCGGTAAGATTGGGAGTGAACGGAGAGGTTACCGCGCACGATCTGGAGTGCCCTTGAACCGTAAGCGCCGAACCCTGATCGCTACCGCGCTGGCGCTGGGATGCCCGACGCTTGCGTTCGGACAGGAAGCCGGCCCGCTCGTCACCGACCGACCCACCTTCTCGGCGGCACCCTTCACGGTGGCCCCCGGAAGGTTCCAGTTCGAGATGGGCTACACGTTCACGAAGTCCGGAGACGATGACCGGCACAACTTCGGCGAGGTGCTGGCCCGGATCGGAATCCTGCCGTGGCTCGAGGGCCGGGTGGGCCTCAACTCGTTCGTGTTGGTCCGGTCCCCTGCCGAAGATGTGAGCGGCCTCCAGGACCTGGCTGTGGCAGCCAAGGCCGTCATCTTCCGCAGACCGGAGGGGAGCTCGGCGGCGGTGCCGCAGGTGGCGCTCATGGCCGGTGCGGACATGCCTACAGGCACGAGCGACGTCG
The DNA here is from genome assembly GCA_964602635.1 of uncultured Gemmatimonadota bacterium. Taxonomy (GTDB): domain Bacteria; phylum Gemmatimonadota; class Gemmatimonadetes; order Palauibacterales; family Palauibacteraceae; genus Benthicola. The sequence continues at coordinate 6,983 of CAZRRU010000201.1, forward strand.
CAGCGAACGAGGTGCAGCCCGGCGCCCGAGTGTTGGTCGACTTCAAGCTCACCGACCGTCTCGTCATTGGCTCGAACGTGGGATGGACCTATCTGGCGTCGGACGGGGAGTGGTTCAGCCAGTGGAGTGCCAGCCTGGGTGGCGGCTACTCGATCAGCAATTCCGTGTCCGCATTCCTCGAGTGGTATGGCCTGTATCCGGAGAATCGCGGGGGCGGGGCCAGCGACTACCTCGACGGGGGTCTCACCTGGCTCCTCAAGCGGAGTCTTCAGATCGACTGGAGGATCGGAGTCGGCCTGCAGGAACCCGATCCCAACTGGTTCACGGGGGTCGGAGTGTCGTTCAGGCTCTAGTGAGGATTCCGTTCATGGAAGGCTTCGAACAGCCGCCACGCCTAGCAGCCATCGACGTCGGCACCAACTCCATTCGCCTGGTGGTCGCCGAGCTGGACAGTGCCGCCTCGTACCGGGTGCTGGACGAGGAGCGCGCCCAGACCCGGCTGGGGGAAGGTCTGTACGAGTCCGGGATGCTTGGCGCAGAGGCGATGCGGAGATCGCTGGAGGCGCTGAGCGAGATGCGGGCGCTGGCGGAAGGCATCGGTGTGGAGGAGCTCCGGGCGATCGCGACGGCGGCCGTCAGGGAAGCGAACAACGGAGCCGCTTTTCTCCAGGCGGTTGAGGATGAAGCCGGCGTTCGCATCGAGGTCATCTCCGAGGACGAGGAGGCCCGCCTGGCCTTCCGGAGCGTCCGGAAGCACTTCCCACTCAGTGACCGGCCGGCGGCGATCGTCGACATCGGAGGTGGAAGCCTGGAGGTGATCCTGTCGGCCGGCGGAATGATCGAGCAGATGCATTCACTTCCGCTGGGAGCCGTCCGGCTCACCGAGCGGTATGTGGGTTCGGACCCCGTTTCGGTCGCCGAATGGAAGGCCCTCCGCAAGGCCATCGACCGGGTCCTCAAGAAGCGCATGGGGAAGCCGCCGTTCACGACTCCGGTGATGATCGGCAGCGGGGGAACGTTCTCGGCCCTCGCGGCGATCGCCATGTTCGAGAGGCTGGGTGAGGCGGGGCCGGGACAGGGATACCGGTTGACGCGATCCCAGTGGAATCGCCTGACGCGCCGGCTCCGGGACGCGCCGCTGGACGTGCGCAGGCGCATTCGGGGCCTGAACCCGGATAGGGCCGACATCATCGTGGCGGGGGCTGCGGCGGTCTCCCGCCTCGCCCGCCGCCTTGGTGCGCGGGAGATCCTGGTCAACGAGAGGGGCATTCGGGACGGGCTCCTGCTCTCGATGATCGACGAGAGATTTCCCGAGGGAGAGATCCTGGACGCCGGCGACCGTTTCGAGTGGGTGGTTCGATTCGCTCGCCGGTGTGGGGTCAACGAGCCGCACGCCGAGCACGTGGTCCGGCTGGCATACGACATCTTCGATGGACTGGAGGAGGTGCATGGCCTCCACGAGGACGACCGTGACCTGCTTGGCGCCGCTGCGTTCCTGCACGACACGGGATACCTGATCGGTCACTCGCAGCATCACAAGCATGCCTACCACCTCATCATGCACGCCGATCTGCCGGGCTATTCAGCCCAGGAACTGGAGATCGTCGCCAACGTGGCCAGGTACCACCGGCGGGCCCACCCCCGGAGAAAGCACGCGAACTTCGTCCGGCTCGAAGCGGCCGACCAGCACCGGGTTCGGGCCCTGAGCGCCATTCTTCGCATCGCCGCGGGGCTCGATCGAACGCACACGCAGGCCGTGAGGGGCGTGAGCGCGGAGCGCGGGGTCGGAGACCTGGTGCTCGAAGTCGAAGCGGACACCGACCCGCAGGTCGAGATGTGGGACGCGATGCGGAAGACGAAGCTGTTCGAGGAGGTGTTCGGGCTGGGTGTCGAGGTCAGATGGACGTCTCCGTCCTCTCCTCCGTCCTCAGGTTGACGGAAGGCAGCGCTGCCCGGGCCATGCGCTTGGTGAAGTAGTACACCCGCTTGAGGCTCTCCAGGACATCCACTTCAAACGTGTAGGCGGCCAGCCGCCCCGGCTCGTGCGCGACCAGCCTGCGGGCCTCGTGAAGCGCGGCGGAATCGGCCAGGCCGCCCAGGAGTCCGAAGATCAACTGAAGCGGGCCCGGATCTGTGAATCCCGCAGCTTCCATCTAATGACCTGCTATTCCTCGGAAGTGCGCTCCACTGCCCGGATGCCTCGCGGCTTGCGCCGCTTCAGGCGGGTCGCCTCCTTGTGCCGGGCCTCCGCCCAGCGCATGAGTTCGGATTGCGAGCTACGCCGGTTATCGTCGCCTTCCGGCCGGCGCTGCTCGTAGCTGCCGTCCGCCCGCATCTCCCACGCGGAGCGTCGGTCCGCCAGTTGCGTGTCCAGGAGCAGCCGGAGCTCGGAGCGAAGCTCGGGATCCTCGACCGGAGCCACGATCTCGACCCGACTTCGGAGGTTGCGGCGCATCGCGTCGGCCGAGCCGATGTAGTACTCCTCGTCTCCGCCATTGTGGAAATAGTAGATGCGGGCGTGCTCCAGGAACCGCCCCACCACGCTCACCACCCGGACGGTGTCCGAGAGTCCCTCGATGCCCGGCCGCAGGCGGCAGGAATCGCGGACCAACAAGTCCACTCTCACCCCGGCCCGGGAAGCCTCGTACAGACCGCGGGTCACGTCCACGTCCTCGAGGGCGTTGAGCTTCATCTGGATCAGCCCGTTGCCGTACTCCCGGTGCTGCTCGATCTCACGCTCGATCTTGGCCAGGATCGCCGGCTTCAAGATCTTCGGGGCCGGCAGGATCTTGCGGTAGCTCCGGCTCGGCTTGTATCCGGTGGTCAGGTAGTTGAACAGCTCCGTCAGGTCGCTCCCGATGTCGGGGTCACACGTGAGAAGCCCGATGTCGGCGTAGAGCCGTGCGGTACCGGCGTGGTAGTTGCCTGTCCCGACGTGCGCGTAACGCTTGAGGCCGTCGTAGTCCTGCCGCACCACGAGCACCGCCTTGCAGTGTGTCTTGAGTCCCACCACCCCGTAGGTCACGTGGATCCCGTAGGCGCTCAGTCGGTTCGCCCACCGGATGTTCGCGGCCTCATCGAACCGGGCCTTGAGCTCCACCACCGCCGTGACCTGCTTGCCGTTTCGAGCCGCCTCGATCAGGTAGTCGACGGCTTTCGAATCGGCGGAAGTACGGTACACGGTCATCTTGATCGCGCGCACCTTCGGATCCAGGCTCGCCTCCCGAAGGAACCGCTCGACGGATGTGGAGAACGACTCGTATGGATGATGCACGAGCAGCGAGCCCGCGTTCCGGATCGTGTGGAAGATCGAGCGATCCGCCACGATCTGCGGGTGGTCCACCGGGTGGTGCGGCTGATCCTTCAGGTCGGGCTCGTCGATGCCCACGATCTGCCACAGGTCGGCCAGGCCCAGCGTGCCCTCCGTCTCGAACACGTCCGCTTCCTCGTCCAGGCCCAACTCCGCGGCGAGCATGCCGCGGTGTACCGGGTCCATGCCCGGAGCGACCTCGAGCCTGACGATCGGGGCGAGCCTCCGTTGCCGGAGCTCCGTCTCGATCATGGCCAGCAGGTCGTCTGCCTCGTCTTCCTCGAGCTCCGTGTTGGCGTTCCGCGTGACCCGAAACAGCTCACATGCGTCGATCTCCATTCCGGGAAACAGGAGGTCGAGGTTCGCTGCCATTACCTGCTCGAGGGGCACGAAGGCGTTGCGGTCGGGAAGCGGGACGAAGCGCGGTGTGCCGGCGCCCACCGGCACCTTGACCCTGGCCAGCGATGGGAACGGATCGCCGGGCAGGCGCAGCGTGACCAGCAGGTTGAGCGACAGGTTCGAGATGAACGGAAACGGGTGCGCCGGATCCGTGGCCTGCGGCGTGACCAGAGGATAGATGTTCTGCACGTAATGGGTGCGCACCCACTGTTGATCTTCCTCCGGCAACTCGTCGTAGCTGGCGATCACGATGTCGCGCTCAGCGAGGGCGGACGCCACGTCCAGGAAGGCCGTCCGCTTCCGTGCCTCGAGGTCACGGACGATCGCATAGCTTTCATCGATCTGCTCCTGCGCCCCCCGGCCATCTACGGACAGCTTCGAAACGCCGGCCCCGACCTGCTGCTTGAGTCCCCCGATCCGCTTCATGAAGAACTCGTCGAGGTTCGAGCTCACGATCGCGACGAACTTCAGGCGCTCGAGCAACGGGGCCCGGTCGTCCTCCGCCTCCGCCAGCACCCGGTAGTTGAAGTTGAGCCAGGTGAGCTCGCGATTCAGGTAGAGATCGGAATCCTGGATGTCGAAGATGCCGTCCGGGCCAGGCTCGGGGACCGGAACCGTGTCGGCAGGGGTGGTGCGCGGACCGGCCAGGGCGGCCGTATCCTCGTCACCGGCCTCGGACTGCGGCAGGATGCCACCGATAGGGGCAGTCTCCGACCCGGCGTCATCCGGATCCGCCACCGGAAGGGCGATCTCCTCCTCTTCCGGCACAGGAGGCTCCGCGGCCGGGGGGCGCCCTGGCAGCGGCGGTCTCAGGTGATCCGGAAGGCTGACCCGTTCGGACCACCCCGAGCTGAATCCCGATCCGTCGCCATCCGGTCGACCCTTGAATTCGTTGTCGTCCATGAAGTTACCGTTCCGTCCTTGCCATTTGCACGCCGTTCAGGTCCCTGAGCGGGTAGTCCAGAGCTCGATCCAGGGCGTCGCACAGAATATCGAGCACCCGCACTCGCGCGTACCGCTTGTCGTTTCCTTCGATCATGTACCAGGGAGCAATCGGCGTGCCCGTGAGCCGCACCATGTCATCCACCGCAATCTCGTAAGCCTTCCAGCGCTCGCGGTTTCGCCAGTCCTCGTCCGTGAGCTTCCAGCGCTTGTACGGAGTCTCCTCCCTGGACTTGAAGCGGCGGTCCTGCTCTTGGCGCGTGATGTGAATCCAGTATTTCACGACGATGGAGCCGTGCAACACGAGTTGCGCTTCGAAGTCGTTGATCTCCTCGTAGGCGCGGAGCCATTCGTCCTCACTGGCAAAACCCTCCACCCGCTCCACCAGGACCCTTCCGTACCAGCTTCGATCGAAGATCAGGAAGCGGCCGGCTCCGGGCAGATGCCTCCAGAACCTCCACATGTAGTGATGATCGTTTTCCTCTTCCGTCGGTGCGGCGATCGATACGATCTGGTAGTCCCTCGAGTCCAGGGCCGGCGTGATTCGGCGGATCGCACCGCCTTTCCCCGCGGCGTCCCACCCTTCGAACACCAGGATCGTGGACCGGCCCCGCTCCCGGGCAACCCGGTACAACCGATTGAGTCGGGCCTGCAGACGGATCAGCTCGTCTCGATACACCTTCTTGTCGATGGTCTTATCGGTATCGAGGGCGGATAGCACTGTGACCGGACGGACGGCCGAGCGAACCGGCTCACTGGCTTCGGCGGCCTGCTCCGCACCGCTCTCGCCCGCCGCCGCAGCCGACTGTTCCAGTCGTTCCGTGATTCGATCGAGCAGCGCCTCGCCCACGGTCAGGCTGCGGTAGTTGGCATCGGCCCCCTCGACGATGAGCCACGGAGCCCACTCCGTATCGGTACGCTGGATGATGTGTCCGGAGTAGCGAATGAACCGGTCGTACATCGTCCAGTGCTCCCAGTCCTTCCGCGTCACCCGCCACCGTTGCAGGGGATCCGACTCCAGTTGCTCGAAGCGCTCCTTCTGCGTCTCCCGTCCCAGGTGCATCCAGAACTTCAGGAACAGGTATCCGTCGTCGGCCAGGGTCTTTTCGAACGCATTTATCTCATCCAGCTGAGCCTCCAGCTGCGCATCCGTGGTCTCCCCGTACACTCGATCCAGAAGCGGATCCGTGTACCAGGCGCTGAGGAACAGCCCGATGTCACCGCGCGGTGGAAGATCTCGCCAGAAGCGCCAGTACTTGGGGCGAGCCGCCTCCGGAACCGATGGGTCGCCGAACGCGCGAGTTGTGATCCCTCTCGGGTCCATCCACTCGTTCAGCAGGTTGGTGAGCTCGCCCTTCCCGGCCCCATCCACACCGGCGAACATCACGACCACCGGAAAATCGGCTTCCCGGAGGCTCGTCTGCGCTTCGAGGAGCTGCTGTCGGAGCTCGTTCGCTCGTGTCTTGTATTCCGACCGGGACACCGCCGCTCCCATCTCGGCGGCCTCGAACAGGACGTGGGCTTCGTCGAAGGAGGGGATCCCGTTGGTGTCCGTGTGGCTGGGGCTCATGCGGTCGATCCTCACCGGGCCAGGGTAACGTTCAGGAACTCGGGCTCCCCGGTTACCTCCCGCACCACGTACGGGGCGATCCACTCGGGGAGCTTCGGCTTCACGTCCTCGGACGGGAGTTCGACTTCGGCCAGCACCAGGTCCCGATCCGTAAATTCGTCCACCTCCCACACCAGCCTTCCTTCGGGGATCCGATAGCGGCGCTTGATGACCCGACGTCCTCGGGTCAGCGGCCACAGGACCCCGAACGTCTTCCTGTCCGTGTCCTCCTGGAGCTCGATTCTCCGGATGCCGGAGCCCACCTTCACGGTGCGCAGGTACCACTCGTCTCCATCCGTACGGACGCGCCGCACTCTTTCCTGAAGCCTCTCGCCGGGAATGTACCCCTGATCGATCTCACGGTACGGGCGCCCCTCCAGGCTCGGCGGCATCTCCGAGAGCAGGTACTTCCGCTCGATCTCGATGTCCGCGGCACCCGTGACGGCAAGTGATTCCCTGACCTCCTCGACCGCCGCGAAGAACGCCGCGCTCCGATCGCCGAGCCAACCGTCCCGCAGGCGTCCGAACAATTTGCGCCGCTCCATTTCCAGCCACTCAGCTACCCTCCGGAGGCCCGGCCCGGCATTCGAGTCCGTGTCATGGAAGGTCCGTAATTCGAGTTCCGAGACGAGGCCGGACAGCAGCTGAGCGTCACGCAGATTGCCGAGCACGTCCTGCAGGTCTTTCAGGCTGGCCAGAAGGTCTTCGACCCCCTCCACCTCGTCCGCGATCGGTTCGAGCAGGTAGCGGAGTCGCTTCGCCCGGATCCTGGCACGGTGCGCTTCCGCTTCGTCGGCCGCCGTGTAAACGCGTGCAAGGTGCAGGTCCAGCTGGGCGGCGTACTCCGGAAGACATCTCTCCACCGCGGTTGCGAACCGCGCACCCTCGTCGAGCCCGCTCGCGCCGGCGGCCGTCTCCAGCGCTTCCAGCCGGCGGCGGAACGTCCGGTCCAGCTTGCGGAACTTCTTCGGCGCCCGCGAAACGGCCTCGCCGTACCCTTCCTTCAGGCGCCCCTCCAGATCGCTCCTGAGGAGCTCCACGCCTGCGGCTTCCGCGATCGTCACGTCGAGCTGACGTTTCTCCAGCCACTCCAGGTGGACTTCGGCGTCCCGTCCGCCACCGGTCGATGACGCCAGCTTGCGGATTTTGCGTTGCCGTTTGAGTGAAACGGCCGTGGCGAGATACGGCGCGTACGCCTGCAGGTTGCTCCGCAGGCGGCGCAGGCTCACCCGGAAGTCGTGCAGGGCCTGTTCATCGCCCTTCTTCTCGAGCCGGACCGCGGCTTGCTCCGCCCGATCCAGATAGAACCGGGCGATGCGGACCGCTCCCTCGTAGGCGGGAAGCGCGAGCAGGCCGGACGGACGGCGGGCCATCGTCGTCTACTCCCCGAGACGCCGGAGCTGAGCCGGCGCCAGGAACCAGAGGAGCGATGCCGTACCCGGCTTCAGGGGACCGGGGAACTCGAGGAGCATCGCCGAGCCCTTTTTCACGATGGCGAAGTCGTGCCACGCACCGGTGAGCAGCCAGGCCGCCCAGTCCGACATGTGCGGCTCGTGCCCGACGGCCGCGACAACGTCGTCCGCGCCGCACTCCCCCAGCCATTCGAGGAAGGCCTGACCGTCGCCCGTCGCCAGGTCGTCGGAGTGTTCCAGGCGCAGTCCGCCATACGCCTCGGCCACGATCTCTGCCGTCTGCACCGCTCGGGTAAGGGGACTGGCGGCGAGTACGTCGATATCGGGAACGAGGGTCCGCAAACCGGCAGCGCCCTTCGCCATACGCGCTCGACCCCGATCGGTGAGCGGGCGGTAGTAATCCGACTGACCACTCCGAGCGAACTCGAATCGGTCTTCGGCTATCGCGTGGCGGATGAGCAGCAACTGCATCGAGCGTCCCATCGTCTGCGGCGTTCGGCGTCCCGACACCGAATCGCCAGGGGCCGTAGAAAGTGGGCTCCCGTCGCCCAAATGTCGAGCAATTGGCGGGCCGCCGGGCGTAGGGGGCGCCCGGCAGTATCAGAAGAACGCGGTCAGGGACACGTAGAGACTGGACGGAACGATGCCGTATTCGGATCCGGGGAGCACGATCTCGGGCTCTTCCGCGACGACAGGCGCGTCGATTCGCCTTTCGTTGGCCCCGATTCCGAAGAAGAAGCCGCCGCGCACGTACACCTCGTTCGAAACGGAATAGCTGGCAGCAGGGGACAGCAGGAAGCTCGCGTCGTTCATGTTCCATATGGTGAGAAAGTCAGTCGTGACGAGAGGGGAGGCCTGCCACGAGGCCTGGATCGCGGTTTCGTTACGCCCAATCACCTGCATTTCGCCGCGGCTGTACGGATCGGAGAGCAGGACTTCGAGGTAGTGGTCCGGGTCTGCCGCGCCGTACCCGTCGCGCTGATACTCGAGGATCACGTACAGGTCCCGGCCGGCGAGCGGGAAGCTCCGGTCCGCGCCAATCGAGAACCGGAGGACGTCGTCCGGCCACCTGAGCTCGGCTTCTCCCCGGAAGGCCGTGCCGGCGGCCGTCAGGGTGGCCGCGGCGGAGACCGCTCCCTCGTCATGCAGCACTCCGGCCCAGCCCGATACCTCCCACGGTCCCGAGGCCGTCGTGATGCGGCCGAGGGCCGTGATCGTGGTCCCATCCCGCGTATCCGCCGGTCGGAAGACGAACTCTAGCTCGGTGAACACGCCCGGGAAGCCCTGGAGGCGTACGGCGTCCACGCCGGCTCTAAACTCGCGAAACGGATCGGCCGGGTCGAACGGAGCGAAAGGGTCGGCGGGCGTGAAGATCAGCGACGTGGCCCACGACACCGTCTGCCGGCCGACAGTGATTTCCGCCGATCGGCCGAGGGGCGCGCCGATGAGCAACCGGTCGAACCGGTGGCGCCAGGACGCGTACTCACCCTCCGCGATCGTCCACTGGAGGGGGAGCCACTCGGTCCCGGCCTGGACCTCGCCCAGGCTCGGAGTGAGTCCGAGGAGCGGATCGGTGACCAGGTTCAGGACCTGCTCGTAGGCGACGTCGGTCTGGAGGGGGCCGAGGTCAGGGGCCATCATGAGACGCACGCGCTGGAACAAACTGGCTCCGGAGGGATTGAACGGGCCCTCCAGATAACCGGATCCGACACCCAGGTAGTAGCCCGCGAAACGAAGGTCTTCACGCAGCTGAGCGTTCGCGGTGTCGGCCGCGCAGAGCACGGCGACCGTTCCGACGAGCGCCAGGAGCGGCCCGCGGGCCCGCGTCATGACGTCAGTCGCGCCGGTCGTCGTCCACGACCGCCCCGTCCACCAGGCGAATCACGCGGCGCGCCCGGTCCATCAGCCGCGTATCGTGGGTGGCGAACACGAACGTCGTGCCGAGGTCCCGGTTGAGCTCCGCCATCAGGTCGATGAGGGCCGTGCTGGTAGCGGTGTCGAGATTCGCGGTGGGCTCGTCGGCCAGGACGAGCGCCGGTTCGCCGACCACCGCGCGTGCCACCGCCACCCGCTGCTGCTGACCACCGGACAGCTTGCCGGGCCGCCGGTCCTCGAGCCCCGCCATCCCGATGCGCTCGAACAGCTTCTCCACCTTCTCACGGCGCTTCTCGGGCGCCACGTCGCGCAGTAGCAGCGTGAACTCCGCGTTCTCGAGCGCCGTGAGTACCGGCAGGAGGTTGTAGGCCTGGAACACGAAGCCGAGCCGCTCGAGGCGCAGGCGGGCCAGGTCGCGTTCCGAAAGCGTCGTGACGTCGATTCCGTCAATCCAGATCGCGCCCTCGCTGGGGCGGGTCAGGCCCCCGACCATGTTGAGCAGGGTCGTCTTTCCCGACCCCGAGGGGCCGGCAAGGACCACGAACTCGCCCTGCTCGATGGTCAGCGTGACGTCGCGCACGGCCTCCACCCGAATGCCGTCGTGCTCGTAGACCTTCCACAGGCCCTGGGTCCGAACCGCAGGCGTACCCACTGCCCTCACCCGTCCGGTCGAGACATCGTTTCCGTTCGCTCCGCCGCTCATGGCTCTATTCCTCGAACTTCATGGCCTCGGCCACGTCGATCCGCGTGGCGCGCCAGGCCGGGTAAATCGATGCCATCGAGCCGATCACCAGGACTACGGCTAGGCTCTGCAGGATCTGGTTCCAGTGGAAGCGAGGCACGATCACCGGGTCGATCACCACGCCGGCTGCCTCCATTTCCATGTCCCAGATGGCCGAGAAATCCAGTCCGTTTCGGAAGAAGATCCACACCACGGCCGCGCCGAGGGCCA
>CAZRRU010000202.1:0-11018 GCA_964602635.1 uncultured Gemmatimonadota bacterium
ATGGAAGCTGATGTGCAGGATTTTGCTTGACATGTCGGACACCTCCTGTGCACCGGTGCGGCCAGTGTCGCACGTGGGTGTCGCGTCAGAGAGGGGGACGGCGCGGCATCAATCGGGGGAGAAGAGAATTTAGCCGTGCGCTGCTCGGCGCACAATCAAAGACCAAGCAGCTTCATCAGCACATCCCGGCTCGTGGGCCGCTCGAATGGTGCCTTGAAGAATCGGTCAGACATGTAGTTGAACAGTTCGTATTCGTCCCTGAGCATGAAATGCGTCGCCCCGGGCATCACGAACAGGTGGGCATTCGGGATGTGCTCGTAGATCTCGAGAATGTGCCTCGGCCTGATGATGTCGTCGTCGCTGGTCATCACCAGCACCGGGCTCGTGATCGTCTCCAGGTCGGTCAGCAGGATGTGGGGTTCATTCACCATCAGGTCCATGTGCTGCTTTTCGGTCCGCCAGTCGCGCGACGTGTCGCCTGCCGCGATCATCGAGTCAATGTGTGCCCGATACCCCTTGCTGAACTCCAGCTCCCACTCGGCGATCGCGCTCTTCCCCGGCCACAGGTTGGGTACCGCCGCGACTACCTTGCTCACTTTGTGAGGATAGTCGATCGCGAGAAGCAGCCCGATGATTCCACCATCGCTCTGCCCGAGCACGAAGACGGAATCCAGCGCCAGGTCGTCCAGGATCGCGACGTAGTCGGCCGTGATCTGGTCGTAGGTGAGTTGATCCGAGCCGCCTGACTTGCCGTGCGTCCGGTTGTCGGCCACCACCACCCGGTAGTCCTGCATGAAGTGGATGATCTGACACCGCATGCTGGAGATGGAGCCGCCGTTGCCGTGGATGAGCACCAGCGGACGGTCGCCCTCGTCACCGTAGGTCTCGTAGTAGACTCTCGAGCCGTCCACATCGACGAATTGCCCGGCGTCGCTGTTGTCACCGAACGGGATGTCGGAATCGCATGATTGCTGTGCGTGTGCCGGGTGTGGCAGGGCGAACAAGCTGGCGAGGCCGAGAACCAGTGATAGACGAGACATTCGAGGCTCCGAAGAAGAGTGGGTGGACGGTCCCGGAGTCTAGTTGGGAGCGTGATTCTTGGCTAGGATCGAAAGACCGGGAGGAGATGGAATGACCCCGAGAACCGTGAGAGGAAGACTGCCGACATGAACCGAATCCTGCCCGTCCTCGCCCTGGTCAGTCTCGGTGCATGCGGGACGCCTGAATTGGACGTACTGGAGTCCGGGACGATCCAGCCCCGCCTCGCGTTCACGGTCAGTGCGGAGTCGGGGCTCACGGCGGCGAGGGATCTCACGGTAGACGGGGCCGGAAACGTCTTCGTGTTCGACTACGATGACTACGTGATCCACAAGTTCGATCCCGCCGGAGTGGCCCTGGCCACGTTCGGTGGACCCGAGGGGGAAGACGCGGGCTTCACGCACCTGATGGCCATTCGTGCCCTCGGAGACAGCCTGCTGGCCCTGGACGCCGGGGCCGTTTCTGTATTCGACCTGTTCGGCCAGCTGCGGAGTCGGCGGGCGCTCGCCGACACCATCGTGTGCGATCTCCCGCGTCTCCACCCGAACGGTCAGTGGGCCGGGGAGTGGATCATCGAGGAGACCGCCGAGAAGGCTCTCACGTACCGGGACGCCGACGGGCTGGAGCAGTCCAGAGTAGCCGCTTACGCGCTGAGCGAGCTGTTCCCGGGCGTCGAACCGGGAGGGATGTTCTTCATCGGTCCGACACAGGCCCGGTCGTACGTCTACGACTTCCTGCCGCACGGACGGCTGGTGTGGGCGGTGTCCGATGAGGCGCAGGTACACGTCAGAGGCGATGGTCAGGACAGGGTGATCTTCTCAGCCGAGTGGCCCGTACTTCCCTTCCCGCCGGGTGAGGTCCAAGCGATGCGGGAGGCGCAGGCCGATCTGAGCCCTCCACTGTTCATGAACGTGCCGGAGGAGTACCAGCTTATCCAGCACCTGATTGTCGATGAGACCGGGGAGATCTGGATCTACATGCTGGGTCTCGATACAGAGGGTTTCCTGCACCTGTCAGATCGTGGTGAAGAGATCGGTTTCTATCCGGTGGAGGCCGACTTCGATCCGCTTGCCGCCCGCGTGACCGCCGCGGGAGGAAGCCTGTACTTCCTGGCAGGAGGACAGGACGAGACCGGGATCTACGTCGCCGATCGGCCCTGAGGCGGGAATCCGGCCAGGGTCCGCTGCACGACCTGGTCGATGTACGCGTCCAGTTCATCGCCGGAAGGCATGTCCAGTAGCGCCCCATCTGCCAGGCCCTGCCACACGACTTCCCCTCTCGACGCGTCGATCACATCGATCACCAGAGTGCCCGGACCGCGATCACCCGAGCCAATCACCGAGCCCCGGCCGTACCCTCCCATCGAGTAGGCGCCGTATCCGAACCCCGGTGTCCAGCCGACGCTCATGTAACCGAAGTAGGGCCGTCCCCAGCCCCACCATGGATATGGATTCCAGAAGCTGACGTAAGGACCGAAGCCGCCCCAGCCGCGGTATCCGTATGGTCGTCCCCAACCGTACGGCCGGCCGAAGCCGACTCCGACTCCCACTGAGACGCGCACCGGCGAGCGGTTCCTGGCGGTGGTGACTGTCCTCGACGAGCGATCCGGCAGGATGGGATACGAGGAGACCAGGAAGTCGGGTGACGCGTCCGACACGAGCAGGAAGCCACGGTCGTCCAACTCACGCTCGACGGCTCGCTCGACTCGTCGTTGCAGGAACGGGCTGATGGCGGCGAGGGATTGTTGCTGGCCAGTCGTCAGCGGTTTCCAGGCCCAAGTTCCCGAGGCCGGCACGGGAGCCTGGCGGTCGAAGTCTTCGCTGTAGTTGACCGTGGAACAGCCTGAATTCATGACCACGAACAACGCCGCGACAACCGATGTCGTCACGGTTGTGTGCATCGCTCTCTTCGCCACCGGTCAGCCCTTCGCCAGGAGCCTCGTCATCCGCCTGTTCTCTATTCAGATGACGAGCGGTGCGCTCCAGACGTCACGAATCAGTCAGTTCCGGTTTCCGGTGTACGTGTCATCGAACGCCCAGCTATCGCATTCATATGCGGCCGTCAGGGAGAGGACATTCCCGACCAGCGTGCCCGTGAGTTCTTTATCGCCGGCAAAGGTGTTGCAGGAGGGCGAGTTATCCCAGGCCAGGACGACATTCCCACCCTGGTCGATGGAGCCGGAGGATGCTTGAGCCCACAGCCTCTCCTGCGCGCAGTCCATGCCCTGCAGGAAGTACACATCCGCGACGAATGCGCTTTCGAACTGTTCCAGTACTTCGATCTTCATATCGCACTGGAAGTCCGAAGTCGCGGCCCCCTGTACGCCGGTCTGCTGATACAGGCCAACGAAGCTCCCGCGGATATCGGGGTGAATGCCGGGGCCACCAACCGGGTCGTCACTACTGCAGGCAGACAGGCCCAGGACTACCAGGGCCATGAGGAAAAACGGTCTCATACGGTCTCCACATCGGGGTTTTGGAATTCTACGATCCTGCGGCTGGCGTACACCTCCGGCCCGGAATCGGGTCCGGGCCGGGGAATCTCATGCGGCGCGCTGCTACTCATCCCCCTTCAACTCCTGCATGAACTCCTGGTGGTCCAGCAGGCGTCGTTGCCCTTCCTCCAGCGCCTCGAAACGCGCCGCCAGCTCCTCGAGCCGCTCACTGGAGCCGGCCTGCTCGGCTTTGCGGATGGCGATCCACTCGTCCAGGAAGTGCCCGAGTCGCTTTGACACGGGTCGGAGGAGAATCACACCGCCGATGATGCTGGCGATGATGATCCAGAACACCATGGTGCCGAAGAGCAGGAACGGGTCCACGGAACCGGTCTCCTTCTGTGCGCAGAACAGGGTGACGAGTGGTCACGAAGGCTTCCGTGACGTCTCGGCCTGAAATTCAATACGTCAAGCCTGGACCGCATGTTTCGGAAAAGCCCGGCAGGATAGAGCAGGGCGGGCGTTCCCTCCATGGCCGTTGCCGGCTCATGGATCCTGCCGGGCGTTGAAATTCGTGTAGAATTACTTGCCGTGCACCTTCAGATTTCCGCCGATGATCTCCTTCTCACACAGCTTGCACGGCCAGACGACCTCGTCGCCCGCGGTGATCGCATCTTCGATGTCCAGCACCTTCGGAGCATCGGGCGCGAACCACTTCCACGAGATCCTGTCTCCCAGAATGGCTTTGGCTCCACCATCGTGTGCCCAGCCAATCACGACCTGGCCGATCCTGCAGTCAGCGCCCGTCACGTGCCCCCCACCGGGACCACCCGGTCCGCCGGGCTCTCCGTGGTCGTCGCCTCCGCCGTCGGAACCATCGTCGTCGTGCGAGCAGCCGCCATCGTCGTGCGAGTCATCACCGTCGTCGTGTGAACAGCCGCCGTCATCACCGTCGTCGTGCGAGCAGCCGCCATCATCATGTGAGTCATCACCATCGTCGTGTGAACAGCCGCCGTCATCACCATCGTCGTGCGAGCAGCCGGAACCGTCATCACCGTGCCCCGGCCCGCCACACGGCTTCGTATCCGAGATCACCTCACCGAGAAACCGAACCGTGTCAGCGTCCACGTCGATGTGGACATAGGTGAGTTTCACGCCGATTTCCCGGTGAAGTGACCCGTCAGCGGCCAGGACCCGGTACGTGAAATTCCCGGGGCCCGGGTCACCCGCCTCCACCCCATGAAATGCCGCGATCGAAGCCTGCGCCGTGCGGTCGTCATCTGGCGCGTTCATGCCTTTGCCCCCGGGCCACACCAAGTCGACCGTGCCGGAAAAGCGAATCTCGTCAGCCTGCCCGGCGCTGCCCCGGGCGGCCAGCTCGTCTCCGTCGGGTCCGAACGGTGCGGGATTCGTGCAGGAGCTGATAGCCACGGCCAAAGCCAGCCCCACGCTCGACACTCCCGCCCACAGGGCCCCGCAATGCCGTCCATTCGCCCTCATTGTTTGCCTCCTTATTGTCGCTGGCACCCTGCCGGAGGTCCGCGTCCGGCAGGGTCGCGAAGGGGGCCGCCTCAACTGCTACTTGACCTTCTTTCCTCCACCTTTGCCTCCACCACCTCCACCACCTCCACCACCTCCACTACGCTCCAGGATGGCGATGTCCATGTAGGTCAGGTTGTTGATGAAATCGAGCACGCCGGTGCCACCACCGGTGTCTCCACCCTCATCGTCGGCGCTGACGCCGGAGGTGGTGATCTCGGATTCCTCCTCCTCGGCAGGCTCCAGGATCGTGGTGAGTCCGTCGACGAAGTAGGTGTTCAGCGGCGCCGTTCCGCACACTGCGTCGAGGCTGAATGTGATGCGGTAGTGCCCCGCACCCTCGTTGAGATTTCGTACGTTCCAGGTGTAGCCGAAGATGATCTTCCCCTTGACGTTGATTTCCGCCGAGTAGTAGCCCGGCCCGTCTCCGCCTTCGTGGACAGATCCGTTGAACAGGTGATCGTTGATCAGGTCGTCGGGATACGGCTGGCCCGGGTTCATCGGATCCTCGACCGGCTCGGTCCAGCCCTCGCCGGGCACCCACTCGAGGTCGGCCAGTCGGACATCGTCACGGTCCACGAGCAGCTTCTGGATTGTCAGCCGCGCGCAGTACGTGTAGACGGTGGCCTGGTCTCCTGGGCCGAGAATCTCCGTCGGCTCCACCGTCGGATCGGCCGGAAGCGCAGCCAGTCCGTGGGCTTCGTCGATTCCCCAACCGCTGGTATGACGCATTTCATACTCGAGCATTGGGAAGCCGTAGCCCTCAATGTCTCCCAGTAGACTGTCCTCGTACAGCACGAGTTCGGTGCGGACCTGCGATCGCGTGTACCAGTCCACGGACTCGAGGTTGTCTCCCCAGTCGATCACGTCCACCTGGACCGGCACGGCCGAACCGTCGAACGATCCCGCCTGCCACTGGTTCTGGGGGTCCTTCTGGACGAAGGCCCGGACGAGTTCACCGTTGTCTTCCGGTGCAGGCCCGACAGCCGTCCCGTCTACTTCGTCATCGCACAGCAGAAGGTTGTCGGGATCCGGCGGACAGCTGAGCGGAGTGACGTTCGGGTCGACTCCTTCCGTCCCCCACCAGTACCACCATTCCCCGGTGAGAAGCGGCTCCATCCCGGGCGTGCCGGGAGCAACCTTCGTGACTCCCTCGGCCCAGATCACCGGGAACGAGAGGTTGTTGCCCGCTTCGTGCCCGGACGGTGGCCCGGGACTTCCCTTCGCGAACGTCGATCCCTGCATTTCGCCGCCGGGGTCCGTCAGCGCTCCATCGCACCCGACGGACAGCATCGTGAGAACGGCGAGCGAGCAGGCCAGGATCTTGTGTAGCGGCATCATAAGCCCCTCCGCGCTACGCGGGCCTCGATCGAGGCCCTCTGATTCAACATCGGCGGAAGCCGCCGGCCCGTTTGCCCTCATCTCCATCTATGTGTCGGAGCGTCGGTGTGGCCGGAGCGCCCCGGCACTAAAGGCAACTGGTTGTCTGGGAGGTGCGCCCGAATTGCGCCCGCCCTGCTGCCTGGGAAGCAGAGTATGGCAAGCAGTGGACCGTAATCTGGACTGCGGCCAAAAAGTAGCGAGCGACTGACTCTACAACAGCTTGTGGTGATCTCCGGGTGGAGTGGCCCGGGGGTCCAATGTCGCGATCGGGTAGAAGCGATGAATTCCGATGTCGCGTTCTGGCCGAAAAGGTCACCTCCCGAAGACGCGTTCAGCTAATGGTTGACGGCCAGGAAAGTTTGCTGGTCGGGTGACAAACCGGCATATTGTGGAGCAGTCGGCCCCACTGTTCGTGCCCCCCTCTCAATGTCCCGCAACGGGACGCCCGTCTCGTGTAGCCATTTGCAGCCGGGCGTCGCCGATGCTACGCGCAAATGCGCGGGGGAGTGACGTATGATCAGGGCCGCCGTCGTAGTCCTGTTTCTGATTCTTCCGGAGTTTACGGCCGACTGCCTCGCCGCGACGGACCCGCACGTTCCGCCATCCACGCGAGTCGACTGCACCAGGTCCAGGCACGACAAGTGTGCCAAGAACCGGAAGCCGGGCTCACCAGGCCACGAGGCCGAGTCCCGCTGCCGATGCTGCGGCCTGCTGGGACAGTCGGCGGCGATCACCGAGATTCTAGAGGTATGCGACCGGGTCGCGGGCACCGACGCCACATTGCTGATCACCGGCGAGACCGGGACCGGAAAGGACCTGCTCGCCCGCTGCATTCACCTGCACTCCAGGCGGGCTTCAAGTCGCCTGACGCCCGTCGCCTGCGCCGCGCTTCCGGAGTCCCTGCTCGAGTCCGAGCTGTTCGGGCACACCCGCGGCAGTTTCACCGGGGCGGTAGCGGACCAGGCCGGTCTGATCGAGCGGGCGCGAGGCGGCACCCTTCTGCTGGATGAAGTCGACACCCTGACACCTGCGATGCAGGCCAAGCTTCTCCGCGTCGTAGAGGAGCACAAGATTCGGAAAGTCGGCGGGAGCCACGACATCGATGTGGACTTTCGACTCATCGCAGCGACCAACGCTGACCTGGAAACCCTCGTCGACCAGGGCTCCTTCCGTTCGGATCTGTTCTATCGGCTGGACGTGATTCACGTCGTGATCCCGCCGCTGCGTGACCGCATGGAAGACATTCCCCACCTGGCCTGGTATTTCCGGGACTCGTTCGCCCGGGAGGCCGGGTTCCCGTTGATACCTTTCACCGACTCGAGCCTCGAGTGGCTGATGACCCGCGAGTGGCCGGGCAACATCCGTCAGCTGAAGCACGCGGTCGAGCGAGCCATCGTCCTGTCGCAAGGGGAAGACGAAATCGATCCGCTGCATCTCGGCTATGGCGCGAAGCTGAGCGGGAACGGATTGGGTGGGTCCCTGTCTCGCCCGCTGGCCGCGGGCTGGGACCTGAAACAGCTAGAGCAGGAGTATATCCGCACCGTCGTGAAGCACACCGACGGTCACAGAGGCAAGGCAGCTCAGATCCTGGGAATCGACCGAAGAACCCTGTACCGAAAGCTGGAGGACCTGGACTCGGATTGACCCGGTCTCCTGGCCGGCCCTGACCGGATGTGACCTCCCGCTCCCTTGTGTCGTCTACAGACTGCAAGGCGGGCAAGCCTGGGGGAAATCATGCTGGTCAGTCGGGTCATCGCCACCCCTGTATCTCCCACAACAAGAGCATCTGGAGGAGACCGGATCGCGGAATTCCCCGTGAGGCCCTGACCCGGACCGTCCCGGGTGCGGCCGGATGACGCGCAGGAGTGCGGCCCCTCCGTCCCCACGCGCTAGTTCGGTCTGCCCCCGGGGCGGGTTTCACTAGCTACACCGGCACGGGCTCCGGCTCAGGCTGCCGACGCGAATTTGAGTCCCAGGATTCCCACGACAATCAGTCCGACGAAGAAGAACCGCGCGAGATTGGTGGGTTCACTGAAGATGAAGATACCGAGGAAGAACGTCCCGACCGCTCCGATTCCGGTCCAGACCGCGTAGGCCGTACCGATCGGGATCGTCTTCTGGGCCACCATGAGCAGGACCCCGCTCAGCGCCATGCACACCATGGCGAACACGATCCAGCTCCAGCGCAGCCCGGTCTCCGTCATGCCCAGTTTGAGGCCGACGGGCCAGCCCCACTCGAAGACTCCGGCGATGATCAGGTAGATCCAGGACATGGGTGAATGTAGCCCCGAAGGCGTGTATGTGCCGTCCGACACCTCGGGTGTTGGCCAACGGGCCGGCGCGCCGCTGGCACAGTAGGTTCGGTGCAGACGGACAGAATCGCGACCCGGCTGCAGGTCCGGACCCCGGCGCGGTTCCACCGTGACCGATGCGGATGAGAGAACAGGAGACGAGATGCGGATGATGTGGCGTGCAATGGCAATCGGGACCCTGACGGTGATCGTCGCTTGCGGAGAGCTTACGGCACAGGCCGTCACCATTTCGATCCCGTCCGAAGTCCTGGGCACGGTCCGAGATGTGTACGTAAGACTGCCCCTCGGTTACGAAATGAGGTCCGATTCCTATCCGGTGCTCTACTTCACGGATGGAGAGGCCATCGATCGCATCGCCGTTCCGATTGTCGATTCCCTGGTGCGCGCCGAGACCATCCCCGAGGTAATCCTCGTCGGCATTCCGCACGAGGATCGCCGATCCGATCTCACGCCTACCGCCCTGCAGAGCAGACCGGGCAGCGGTGGCGGGGAGGAGTTCTTCCTATTCATTGCCGAGGAGCTCATTCCACACATCGATGCCAACTACCGGACGAGACCGACCCGCGTTCTGTATGGACATTCCCTTGGAGGGCTATTTGCGGCGTACGCCATGGTACGCGACCCGGGCTTGTTCGCGGCCTACATCGCCTCGAGTCCGGTGATTGCCTGGGACGACTGGTACGTCCGCGAGCTCGCGGATGCCCGGTTTTCGGCCTGGGACGATCGGAGCTTCTTCCTCGCGCTGAGCGCGGGCTCAGAGGAGGAGCCACGCTTTCTGGACACTGGGAAGGAGTTCGCCGCGTGGCTGGAGCAGAATGCGCCGGAGAGTCTCCGCTGGAGCTTCCGCGTGTACGACGGCGAGGATCACATGTCGGTATGGCCGCACAGCTTCCGCGGCGGGCTGGTGGAGTTCTTCTCTCCACCTGACGGAGATCCGGCAGGCGTGGCCGAACCGCCTCAAGCGCTCAGCCCGGGAGGCTGACCCTCAGTCCGGGGATGTCACCGAAGTCGCCCAGGTTCAGCGTCCACAGCTCAGCGTTCCACGTGATCGCACAGGCCGCGATCGCGAGGTCCACTTCCCTGCCGCGGGCCCGGCCGACGGTCGAGTAGATATGAGCCGCCTCGGAGGCCTCCTCGGATCCAAAGGGGAGAGCACGGTCGGATGGCAGCAGAGCTTCCTGAGTGTCCAGTTCACGCGGCTGGCGCGGGCCGCGCAGCCACTCGTAGAGAACGAGACTCGGCAGTACCAATTGCTCACCGCGGGACACAGCACGGCGAATCGCAGGCGCCGAGTCCATGTCCCCGCACAGGGCGTCGACCAGAACCGAGGTGTCCAGAACGATCAAGAGTCCTCGCTGGGCGTCCGCCGGCCTCCGCCTCGCCTGGCCTCACGGATGTCGCGCAGCTCATGGTCGACTTCTTCCCGCGGTCGCGTCGGGCCAGCGGCAAGATGGTCGTCCAGGACCTTGAGCATTCGCTTGCGCTCTTCCTCGCTCAACCGTCCCAGATTGGCGCTGTACTCCCCGACCGCCTCGCGGACGACCTGGCTCTTGGGGATTCGCAGGTAGCGCGCGGCACGGTCGATCTGGCCGACCGTCTTCTCATCCAGCGTATACGTCACCTTCTTCTTACCCATAGTGGGTACAGTTTACCATATCTATGGCTATATGGCAACGTCGGAGCGCGGCCCAAGGACGCTGGAGTACGAGGACGGGAAACAGTTTGGGGCGCCCGGACCGGCGCCCGGGATGGGCGCCGGTTCTGGATCGAGGCCCGGTCAACTCGGCTTGATCACCGCCACGTCCGCCAGCCCCATGGCCTCGTACAGCTGGCCGTACAGTGGGTCGGCCGCCTCGTTCATGGGCCCGACGACGCCGAAGTCGAATCCCACGAGGCTTCGGAACGGCCGCGTTCCCGGCGCCATGTCGACGAGTTCGACAAACGTGTCGACCACCAGGCTCGGGTCCGTGTTCACCTCGTCGCCCTCGAACAGCTCTTCGAATGCTGCGCCCATTCCCTCGGTCGCCGCGTGCAGGGCTGCGGGATAGGTCGGGCCCCGTCCGTCCTCATCGGCCGGCTGCGGGGTGCGCGGGAACAGCTCCGTCGTGAACGGGCCGGGCTCCACTACCACCATGTCCACACCGGCCGATGCCAGCTCCGTGCGGAAGCCTAGCGAGTATCCTTCCACGGCCCACTTGCTGGCGTGGTAGACACCGAACAACGGGGCCCCGAAGCGGCCGGCGATCGAACTCACGTTGATGACCACGCCGTCGCCCTTCTCACGCATGGCCGGCAGGAAGGCGCGGTTCACG